>JALRFZ010000170.1 GCA_023253615.1 Verrucomicrobiales bacterium
CGCTACCCCGGTGCAGCTGTGGTGGCAGACGTCAACGTTGACGGCGAGTGGTGGGCTACCGTCGTGGGCCTCTACGGCCTCAACGTTGACCTCAAGGGGCGCAAGTGTGGTCACGGCCGGCACACCACCCCCGCCCTGCTCCGTGATCTGTCGCCACTGTTCGAGTCCGACCGGCGGGACCGCATCATCGTGGCAGGTCTTGCAGCTCTCGTGTCCGACGTGGGTCGCGCCGGGGATGGCGTGATAGGGCGAAGAATTGCGTGGGGCGGCGGCATCTGGCGATTCCTCCCGCCCGCAGGAAACGAGGAGAAGACCGGCGGAGGCGGCAACAGATGAAATGGGGAGAAGGCCTTTCACGAACGGCGCAGACCATAACCGAGGCTTGCCATCCTGCCCATCACTTTCGACGACCGACGCATGCGCGGATTTTTCGGATGCCTCCTTGCACCCGGCGGGAATTTTCCCTAAACTTTGAACGCATTGGTTCGCTCCGAGGTCTCCCACTTCGACGCATGGGACTTTTCCGTCATCTCACCGCAGTGCTCCTCGCGATTCTCATCGCGAATCCGCTGTGCTGTTGTTTCGCGCTGGCGGATGCCGGGGCGGACACGGAGATATCCTCCTGTTGCGCCCATCGCATCCCGGTGGACCAGCAAACGCCGCCCGACCTTCCCTGTCCGGGGTGTCAGGCAAAGAATCCCCGCGTCGCCGATGGCGGGACTCCTCCCGCACTCTCGCCCGAACTGGTCGAAATACCGGCTCTTGCCGCGCCGCGCGTCGAATTCCAACCGCACCCGCTTCGCGTTCCTCTCATGGCGGGCACCGATGTCTCGGTGCCACCGCCTCCGCGTCTCGTCCTCGCCTTGCAGCAGCGCTTCCTGATCTGATCCGGTGTGGAGCGGCCCTTCGCCGCTCCGGTTCCCGTCGTCCGGCCCCTTCGGTCCGGTCTCCTCCTTCCGGCTTTTTGTCCGGAGGGATCGCGAACCCTCACCGCCGACCTGATCATGAAATCCCATGTCGCACTGCTGACTTTTCTTTTTGCCATCCCCCTACCCGCCCACGCCGCCATCGTCGAGTATGATCTCGAAATCGAGGAGACACGCTGGTCACCCGACGCCACGCTGCGTCCGGTCCGCGCGCTCACCGTCAACGGCGGCATTCCCGGCCCGACCCTGCGCTTTCGCGAAGGCGACGTCGCCCGCATCCGCGTGCACAACCGGCTGAAGCGGGAAGAAACCTCCATCCACTGGCACGGACTGCTCCTCCCCAACGAACAGGACGGCGTGCCGCACGTGACGACTCCGCCCATCCAGCCCGGCACGACCCACCCCTTCGAATTCGAGCTTCGCCACGCCGGCACCTACTGGTATCACAGCCACACCGGACTCCAGGAGCAAAGCGGCGTCTACGGCTCCATCGTCGTCGAGCCGCGCGGCGGAGTCGGCGAACGTGCCGACCATGACGAGGTCGTGGTCCTCTCCGACTGGACCCTCGAGCGGCCCAACGAAGTCATGCGCACACTCATGAGCGGCAACGACTGGTATGAGCTCAAGAAAGGATCGATCCAGAGCGTCGCCGGCGCGGTCCGGGCGGGCGAATGGAAGTCCTTCTGGGAGCGCGAAAAGTCGCGCATGCCGGCGATGGACATCAGCGATGTCGCCTACGACGCCTTCCTCGCGAACGGGAAACGCGCCGTGGAATCCGCCGCCCGGAACGGCGATACCGTGCGTCTCCGTTTCATCAACGCCGGGGCCTCCACTTACTTCTACCTGCAATCCGCCACCGGCCCGCTCCGCATCGTCGCCGCCGACGGCCCGCCGGTGAAACCCATCCTCGTGAACCGCCTCCTCGTCGGCATGGCCGAGACCTACGATGTCCTCGTCGACGTCCCGCCATCGGGACGCTGGGAGCTGCGCGCCACCGCCCAGGATGGTTCCGGCCACACCTCGGTGTGGTTCGGTCAGGGTGAGGAACATCGCGCTCCCGAAGTCCCCCGGCCGAACCTCTACAACATGGACGACCACCTCCTCGCCGCTCTCGAGGAGGAGGATTCGGAGATCCCCACGACCGACGCCGCCGCCCTCGCCGTCGAGCCCGAGCGTCCCTTGCCGCCCTACGCACGGCTTCGTTCGACCGGCTCAACCCGACTGGATCCCTCGCTGCCCCGCCGCACCCTCGAGCTGCGTCTCACCGGCGACATGGAGCGCTATCTCTGGTCTTTCAACGGCAAGACCATGGCCGAGGACGGCGTCATCAAGATCAAACGCGGCGAAGTGCTGCGGCTCGAGCTCATCAACGACACGATGATGCATCACCCGCTCCATCTCCACGGGCACTTCTTCCGTGTCGTCGACGACCGCGACCTCGCGGATGCCCCGCTGAAGCACACCCTCGACGTCCCGCCCATGGGCAAACGCACCATCGAGTTCGCAGCCGACGAGAGCGGCGACTGGCTCTTCCACTGCCACCTCCTCTATCACATGCACATGGGCATGGCCCGCGTCTTCTCCTACGAGGAGCAGGGCCCCGACCACGTCCCCGATTTCGGCGAGCACGACGAAGATCCCCTCTACTTCATGGCTTCCGGTTCCTTCCAGAGCCACATGAGCATGGGCATGGCGATGTTCATGAACGCCCGCAACGACTACTACGCGATGTGGGATCTCGGATGGCACGATCACTTTGATTTCGACCACGTCCATTACGAGATCGACCTCGCCTGGCGGCGTTACTTCGATCCGAATTTCTCCACCGTCCTCGGCGCCCGCCTCACCAACGAGCATGACGCGGTCGACCGGGCCTTCGGGGGCGTCGAATACAGGCTGCCCTACCTCATCGACAGCTTCGCCCAGGTCGACAGCGAGGGCGACTTCCGCTTCGGACTCGGCAAGTCCCTCCGCCTCACCGACCGCCTCTCGGTCTTCGGAGAGATCGAATACGACACCGGCAGCGAGTGGGAATGGTCGGCCGGCGCCGTATACCTCCTCACCAAACAGCTTTCCCTGATCTCCGAATACCACTCGGACCACGGGATCGGCGGCGGCGTCAGCTTCCGCTTCTGACCAGAACCAAAAACCAAAAAAAAGAAATCACATGAAAACCCTCCTCACCCTGGTGGCCGCCTCGGCCCTCCTCCTCACCGCGGCCTCGGCCGCGAAGAAATATCCCCTCGGCTACTGCGTCGTCACCGACAACGAACTCGGCTCGATGGGCAAGGTCATCACCAAGGTCTACGACGGGCAGGAGATCAAATTCTGTTGCAAACCCTGCGTGAAGAAGTTCGAGAAGAATCCCGCGAAGTACCTCGCCAAGCTCCCCTGAGCCGCGAACGCGCTTCGCCTGACAAAAACACCAAACCAGAAAACAAACCAAACCATACCTGAAATGAACACCCTGCGAAACCTGCTCCTCGTCGCCGCCTCCGGCGTCGCCATGCTCACCCTCAGCTCCTGCGTCACCACCGGTGGCGGCAAGGGCTGCTGCGCCAAGCAATCCTGCTGCTGCCACGGCGGCAAGGAAGCCTGCACCCACAAGGGCGGCGCCTCCTGCTGCAAGAGCTGCGGCCACTGCGCGCGCTGAGTGAATCCGTCGGGGCGGGCGCACCGATCGGAACGCCCGCCCCGCTCCTTTTTCCCGATGAAAGTCTACCGCTCCGCCAAAGACCTGCCCGCCGACCGCCGCCTCAAGGCCATCGCGGGATCTTTTCTCACCCGCCTGCGGCCCGGCCTCTCCGCCGCGGTCGATGAAAAGCCCTTCGATCCCGGGTGGAGCGCTGCGGGCAAATTGATCCGCAACGCCCATCTCGCCGACGCCGTGCAACAGGGCGACCACAGAAAACTGCGGCGTTACTTCACCGATTATTGGTCGTCCGCCACCTCGGTGGAGTTCTACGAGGGATTCGCCCACCGCTTCGAGGAGCTCTTTCTCCGCCACCACGCCCTCATCGCCGACCGCATCGCCGAGGCCCTGCCCGCGCTCGGCGAGGGACCGGTGCGTCTCGTCGAAGTCGGTTCCGGCGATGGAAAGGTCCTCGAATGGTTCGCGGAGAAGCTCCCCGGCCTCGCTTCGCTCCACGGCGTCGATCTGAATGAACGCGAGATCCGGAAATGCCGCGAACGCCATCGCGATTCGCCGCGCCTCTCCTTTCACACCGGCGACCTGCTCGACTGGCTCCGCGCCCATCCCGCGCCGGGCACCGTGCTCGTCACCAACGGCGGCGTCTTCGAATACCTCCTCGAGGAAGAGCTCCGCGGCCTCTTCACCGAGTTGCGTGCTCTCTGCTCCCCCTGCCTCATCGCCGTGACCGAATCCGTCGGCGACGACCACGATTTCGATCGCGAGACCTCATCGATCCCCTACGGACACGAATTCGCCTTTTCCCACAACTACCCCGCGATCCTGCGCGAAGCCGGCTTCACCCTCACCTGGCAGCGCGATCGTCCCACGCGGCCGGGAGAAGAGAATCATCCCGTCCGTTGGCATCAACTCGTCGCCACGGCCGTGAAACCCTCTTGAATCCCCCGTCGAACCCGGTTAGGTCAAGGACAACGCCGCCCGGCATGACTCCCTCTCCGCCTCCCCCTCCGACTTTCGGCGAAGCCTTCCGCTATTGGCTGAGGCTCGGTTGCCTCAGCTTCGGCGGACCGGCCGGCCAGATCGCGATGATGCACAAGGATCTCGTCGAGCATCGCCGCTGGATCTCCGACGCGCACTTTCTCCATGCGCTGAATTTTTGCATGCTCCTGCCGGGGCCGGAGGCGCAGCAGCTCGCCACCTACCTCGGATGGCGACTCCATGGAGCGAAAGGTGGCATCGCCGCCGGAACCCTTTTCGTGATTCCCTCGATGTTCCTCCTCTTCGCACTGAGCTGGGTCTACCTCGCCGGAGGCCACCTCGCCTGGCTCGCCGCGATATTCTACGGACTGCTCCCCTCCGTCATCGCCGTCGTCGCCGAGGCCGTCATCCGCATCGGGAAAAAGGCGCTGAAAAGCCCCAGCCTCGTCGCCATTGCCGTCGGATCCTTTGTCGCGATCTTTTTCTTTCAGATTTCCTTCGTCCTCATCATCCTCCTGGCCGGTTTGTTAGGATGGTCGGGCAGCCGCATCGCACCCTCGCAGTTTCCTGCCGGGAAGGGACACGGAGCCTCCGGTCACCCCGCCGAGGGACCCGCTCTCGTGCTGCCCCCGGTGGCAAAGCCGACCTGGGGCCGCGCCCTTGCCGTTGCCACCACCTGCCTCGCCCTCTGGTGGCTGCCTGTCTTCGGCATCGCCGCCTGGCTCGGCTGGGAAAGCACCGTCGCAAAGCAGGGAGTCTTTTTCAGCCAGGCCGCCCTCGTCACCTTCGGTGGAGCCTACGCCGTGCTGCCCTATGTCGCGCAGCAGGCCGTCGAGACCCACGCCTGGCTTTCGCACGAGCAGATGATGGCCGGACTCGCCCTCGCCGAGACCACGCCGGGTCCGCTCATCATGGTCCTGCAGTTCGTCGGTTTTGTGGGCGGGTGGCAGCATCCCGGGTCCCTCACCCCGCTCGGGGCCGCCACCCTCGGCGCCGCCATCACCACCTGGGTCACCTTCCTGCCCTGCTTTCTCTTTGTTTTCCTCGGCGCACCCTACATCGAAAAGCTCGGCACCCTGCCGCGCCTCAGCGCCGCCCTCACCGCGATCACCGCGGCGGTCGTCGGCGTCATTCTCAATCTCGGCGTGAAGTTTTCCATCCACGCGATGTGGCCCGATCCCGGGAAGATTTTCGATCCCTTCGTCGCCGTCGTCGCCGTGGCGGCTTTCGTCGCGATGCAGCGGTTCAAGGTGGGACTGCTGCCCGTGATCGGAGCCTGCGCGTTGCTCGGGCTGGTGTGGCGGTGGGGGCTGGGGATGTGAGCCCACGCAAAAGCAGCCAGCCCTCCCGCGCCCAAAAAACCATTTGCAGCCACCCTCCTTCTCAAAGACCTTCCTCCCGCCTGATGCACTCGCCTCTCCTCCATCGCCTTTTCACCGCCTTCGCCATGCTGGCGTTGGTGGTGTTGCTCGCGGTCGGAGGCGGCTTCCGATACCTCTGTTACTGCACGGGCGAGGTGATCGTGACGGTCCACGAGCATTGCCACGGCCATCACGACGATCTTCACCACGAAGATCATCCGTCGGATGAGGAGGGTCACGAAGACCACGATCATGAGTTGGTCAAGACCTCGACCGATCTTCGCGCCCCCTCCAGCGCCGGTGCTCCCGAGCTGAAATGGCATCCTTTGCCTTGGACTCCGCTCGTCGCGGTGGTCACCTCCGTGGTGTCTCCGGCTGCGGTGGAAACCCCGCCTCTGGCGCCTCCCGATGATCCGCCTCCGCCCTCCGTGCTCGTGGCGCGCTCGGTCGTCTTCCTGATCTGACCGTCTTCTCCGGACCGGTTCCCGTCGAACCCGGTCCCCTCGCTTGAGTCCGCGTGTCACTCGCGTCCGCGCTCAAGAGCTTTTCCCGCGCCTCCCGCGATGCCCTTTCCGCATCGTCGCCGGCCCTCTCCTTCCCGATTCTTTTTACCTCATGAAATCCCGAGTCCTCCTGATCCTTGCCCTCGCCTGGGCTTCGACCGGCTCGTCGCGCGCCCTCACGGTCGACCTTGCGGGCACCGCGGCGCGGGTGCGCGCGTCGAACCCGGAGCTGAAGGCGGCCCGTCTCGCCATCGAGGAAGCCAAAGGCCGACTCCTCGGCGCGGGGCGGCCTGCGAACCCGGTGCTGAGCTTCGAGCATCAGGGTGAAAGCGGACTCAGCCCCGGATCGACCGGTCTCGCGATCGACCAGACCTTTCCCCTGACGAAACGGCTCAAGCTCGAGAAACAACTCTCCTCACAGATGGTGCGCGCCGCCGAACTCGAGGTGCGCGATGCCGAGCGCCGTCTCATTGCCGAGGCGCAGGCGCAGGTGGTGCGCCTCATCGCCGTCGACCAACAGCGCGGGCTCCGCACCCGTCAGGCGGAGGTGGCGCGCGAGCTCGCCGATTTCGCGAAAGAGCGCTCCGCGAAAGGCGAACTCTCTCCCCTCGACGCGGCCCAGGCGCTCGTCGACGCGCAGCGCGCCCTGCTCGCGGGCAAGACGCTCGAGACCGAGCGCGTCGCGATCGTCGGCGAAGCGAAACGGCTCCTCGGGGTGCCCTCGGGAGAAACGCTCGCGGTCGCGGGTGGACTGCCCGCGCTTTCGATCCCGCTCTCGGGTGACTGGCAGCAGCGTCCCGATTTTCAGGCAGCGCGGCTGAAGGAAGAAGCTGCCAAAACCGACATCGACCTCGCCCGCTCGAAGAAGTGGGAGGACGCCTCCGCCGGTCTCTTCGGAGCGCGCGAACATGAAGGCGTGCCGGGCAAAGGCGAGGATCATTCCGGCTACGCGGGCTTCCGCTTTTCGATCCCGCTGCCGCTCCGCAGACGCAACGAAGGCGAGGTCGCCGAAAAAACCGCCAGCGCCGAGCGGGCCGGACTGGAGAGCGAAGCCCTCGCCTCGGGCATCACCAACGAGGCCGCGACCGCCCGTGAGGAGATGGCCGCCCACGCCGAACTCGCCGCCGAGATGCGCGACAGCCTGCTGCCCGCGGTGCGCGAGCAAAGCGGGAAGCTCGAGCAGGCCTACAAGACCGGCGAAGCCGATCTCCTCTCCGTGCTCCGCGCCCGTGAGCAACAGCTCGAGCTCGAAGCGGCGATCCTCGACGCCTCGCGCGATTTCCACCTCGCGCGCATCCGCTACGAGGCGGCCGTCGGCATGCATGCGCCCGCCACTGGCGGCAAATGAAACCTTTTCCCTTTCCCTCCATGATCTCCAAATCCGGAACCCTTCCGACGCTCGTCATGATTGGCGTTTCGTTAGTCACCTCGGCCCATCATGCCGCCGAGGAAGAGGTGACGCGCGATCTCGTCATCCTCGACGAGGCCGGCGTCAGAAACCTGCGCCTCGAAACCGCCGAAGCCACCGAGGACGATTTCTCCCAAAGCATTCTCGCCCTCGGCCACATCGAGGTCTTTCCCGGGCGTCTCCACATCGTCAGCAGCCGTATCCCCGGCCGCGTCACGAAGGTGAACGTGAAGCCCGATCAAGCGGTGAAAGCCGGTGATGAATTGATCGTCCTCGAGAGCCGCCAGCCCGGCGATCCGCCTCCGAGCATCACCCTCACCGCGCCCAGCGCCGGTCTCATCGCGGACATGAAGGTGGCACCGGGCAAGCCGGTGAGCCCGGACGATTCGTTGCTCGCCATCGTCGATCTCGCCGTCGTCCACGCCATCGCCCAGGTGCCGGAGCATTTCGCCGGTCTCCTCAAGCCGGGTCAGAAAGCCAACATCCGCGTGCCCGGCTATCCAGAGAAAACCTTCGCGGCGACGCTCGAGCATCTCGGCGCGATGGCCGATGCCCACACCGCCACGCTTGAGGCGGCCTTCCACGTTGAAAATCCCGACGGGCTCCTGCGACCTGGCATGCGCGCGGAATTCCGCATCGAGACCGGTTCTCGGGAAAACGTGATGTCCGTCCCGCGCGAGTCGGTGCAGGGCGACGGTGCCTCGCGCTATGTTTATGTCGCCGACTTCGAGTTGGAGAATGCCTTTGAAAAAGTGCCCGTCGAGATCGGCGAGGAGAACGACGCGCGCATCGAGATCGTGAACGGTCTCTTCCCCGGCGACACCGTCGTCACGCGCGGCGCCTACGCGCTCGGTTTCGCCGGAAAGGGCAGCGTGAGCTTGAAAGAGGCCCTCGATGCCGCTCACGGCCACGCCCATGCCGAGGACGGATCGGAATTGAGCGGCGAGGAGCATGATCATGAACATGGTGAAGATGATCACGATCACGACCACGCCGCTGGCTTCACGCCGCCGACCTGGTTCTTCGCCGGTCTCAGCGGGCTGCTCCTCGTGCTGCTGATGCTGAGCACCGCCTTCCGCCAACGCCCCGCCGCCTGACAAAATGCTCAACGCCCTCATCCGCTCCTCGCTGCGCCACCGGCCGCTCGTCCTTGTGGTCGCCGTGGTGGTGTTGGTCTTCGGCTTCCGCGCCGCGCGCGAGTTGCCGCTCGAGGTGTTGCCCGACATGACGAAGCCGACGGTCACGCTGTTGACCGAATGTCCCGGCCTCGCGCCCGAGGAGGTCGAAATCCTCGTCACCCGCCCGCTCGAATCGGCCCTCCAAGGCGTCGGTGGTCTCGACCGGCTGCGTTCCAATTCCGATGTCGGCCTTTCGCTCGTCTTTGCCGAATTCGCCTGGGGCACCGACATCTATCGCGCCCGCCAGCTCGTGCAGGAGCGGCTGAATTCAGTCCGCGATGATCTGCCCGAGGGCGTCGAGCCGGGCATGACGCCAGTCTCGTCGCTGATGGGTGAAATCCTCCTCGTCGGTCTCCACAGCCGCGACGGCGCGATCCCCCCGCGCGAGCTGCGGGTCTTCGCCGACTGGACCGTGACGCGCCGGCTCCAGAGCATCCCCGGCGTCGCCGAGGTCCTCACCATCGGCGGCGGGGTGAAACAGATCGAGGTGCAGCCCGACTTGCGAAAGCTGCTCTCCCTCGGCGTGACCCTCGAAGAGCTCAGCGAAGCCGTTGCCACCGCATCGGGCAATTCCACCAGCGGCTACCTGCTCACGCCGACGCGCGAGATCATGGTGCGCAATCTCGGCATGACCACCGACCTCGACGACTTGCGCGACACCGTCGTCAAAACCGTCGGCGACCGGCCCATCCTCGTCAGCGACCTCGCCACGGTCGATTACGGCGTGCAACTCATGCGCGGCGACGCCAGCATCAACGGCACGCCGGGCGTGATCCTCAGCATTGACAAGGCCCCCGGCTTCGACACCCTGCGCCTCACCGCTGCGGTCGAGCAGGCGCTGGAGGATTTGAAACCCTCCCTGCCCGAGGGCGTCGAAGCCGAGATCCTCTTCCGCCAAGGCGACTTCATCCAGAACTCGATCGACAATCTCAAGGAGGCGATCCGCGACGGCGCCATCATGGTCACGCTCGTCCTGCTGCTCTTTCTCATGAGCGTGCGGACGACCTTCATCACCCTGATGGCGATGCCGCTGTCCTTCGCCGCGACCCTGCTCGTCTTCCGCGGCTTCGACATCAGCGTCAATTCCATGACCCTCGGCGGCCTCGCCGTCGCCATCGGCATGGTCGTCGATGATGCCATCGTCGATGTGGAAAACGTTTTCCGCCGCCTCCGCCAAAATGCCACCGCTTCGCTGCCACGGCCGCGGCTCGAGGTCATCGCCACCGCCTCGGGCGAAGTGCGGAATTCCATCCTCTACGCCACCGTACTCATCATTCTCGTCTTCCTGCCACTCTTCGGACTGGAGGGCATCGAGGGCCGCCTCTTCCCGCCCATCGCCATCGCCACGATCACGAGCATGGCCGCGTCGTTCCTCGTCTCGCTCACCGTCATTCCGGTGCTCTGTTCCCTGCTGCTGCATCCGAAATCCGGCAAGGAACATGGCGACGGCTTCGTGGTGCGGATGATGAAGGCGGTGGTGAAACACAGCTTCGTTCGTCTCGCCCTGGCGCGGCCTTTCCTCGTCCTCACCGCCACCGCCGTGCTGCTAGCGGCCTCGCTAGCGCTTTGGCCGATCATGGGCAAGGAGTTTCTCCCCTCTTTCAACGAGGGCAGCGCAACCATCTCCATCGCCTCCGGTCCCGGCACCTCGCTCGCGCAGTCGAACGAGATCGGCGAAGTCGCCGTGCGCCTGCTCCAGGAAATCCCCGAGATCAAGAGCATCGGCCGCCGCGCCGGACGCGCCGAACGCGACGACCACGTCATGCCGGTGAGCGTGAACGAGCTCGACCTCGAACTCGCCGAAGACGGTCGTCCCCGCGAGGAAGTCTTCGCCGACATCCGCGCGCGGCTCGGCACCATCCCCGGCATCTTCATCAACATCGGCCAGCCCATCGGTCACCGCCTCGCCCACATGCTCAGCGGCGTCAGCGCGAAGATCGCGGTGAAGCTTTACGGACCCGATCTCGAGGTGCTGCGATCCAAAGGCGCCGAGATCGAAGCCATTGCCAAAGGCATCCCCGGTCTCACCGATGTCTTTCTCGAAAAGCAGATGCCCATCCCGCAGCTCCGGATCGTGGTGAACCGCGAACGGGCGAAGATTTACGGCTTGCGTGCCGCGGAACTCAATCACCAGCTTTCCACCTTGATCGGCGGCGAAACCCTCGCCGAACTCCGCGAAGGCGAACGCACCATCGATCTCGTCCTGCGTCTGCCCGAGAGCGAACGCGACGCGCCCGAGAAGCTCGGCGACCTGCTCATTGAGACCGGTACCGGCCAGCACATTCCCCTGCGGCTCGTCGCCGATGTCCGCGCCTCGACCGGCCCCAACGTCATCAACCGCGAGGACGGCACCCGCCGCATCACCATCGGGGCGAACACCACCGAGCGCGATCTCGAGTCGCTCGTCGGGCAATTGCAGGATCGCATCCGTGCGGAGGTGAGCCTGCCTGAGGGTTACTTCCTCTCCTTCGAAGGCGAGTTCCAGGCCCGGCAGGAGGCCGCGCGGCGCATCGCCTGGTTCTCCGCGATGATCGTGCTCGTCGTCAGCTTCCTGCTCTACGGCTACTTCCGCAGCGGCATCATGGTGCTGCAGGTGCTCGTCAACATCCCCCTCGCCATCATGGGCGGACTCGGACTCACCTGGCTGCTCATCGACAACATCTCCATCGCCACCCTCGTCGGCTTCATCGCCGTCGCCGGCGTCGCCGCGCGGAATTGCATCATGATGCTCAGCCATTACCTCCACCTCATGAAACATGAGGGCGAGGCCTTCACCCGTGCCATGGTCGAGCGCGGCACGCTCGAGCGCCTCGTGCCCGTGCTCATGACCACCCTCAGCGCCGGCATCGCCCTCGTCCCGCTGCTCCTCGCCGCCGGCGAGCCGGG
>JALRFZ010000247.1 GCA_023253615.1 Verrucomicrobiales bacterium
TCAAGATCGAGGCGAACGACCTGCCCCACGTCGTGATCGGAGACAGCTCGGCGCTGAAGATCGGCGATGTCGCGCTGGCGGTGGGAAATCCCCTCGGCCTGGAGCAGACCGCGACGATCGGCATCATCAGCGCGGTGGGCCGCAGCGACGTGAACATCATCGAGCAGGGCTATGAGAACTTCATCCAGACCGACGCGGCGATCAACCGGGGCAACTCGGGCGGCGCGCTGGTCGATGCCTCGGGCCGTCTCATCGGCATCCCCACGGCGATCCAGTCGAACTTTTCCGGCGGCAACATCGGCATCGGTTTCGCGATCCCGTCGAACATGGCGCTGAACATCGTGCAACGTCTCCTCGACGGCGGTGGCGTAGTGAAACGCGGCTTCCTCGGGGTCTTCCTCCGCGACCTCGACACGAACATGGCCCGTGCCCTCGGCCAGGAGACGACGAACGGTGTCCTCGTCGCGGAGATCGGTGAAAAGACTCCCGCGGAGGCGGCGGGGATGAAGCCGGGCGATCTGATCGTCGGCTACGATGGCAAGCCGGTGCAGAGCATGCAGCAGCTCCGTCTTGACATCAGCAACACGGCGCCGGGATCGGAGGTGGTCTTCGTGGTCATCCGCAAGGGTGAGAAGACGGATCTGAAGGTGAAGCTCGGCGATCTCGAGGACAACCAGCTCGCTGCGACGCGTCCCGGCAATCGTCCGACGCCGGCGAAGGATGCGGATCTCATCGAAGGGGTCGTCGTGGACGATCTCGACGAGGAGACGCGCTCGAGCCTGCAGGTGGATGAGTCGGTGAAGGGCATCCTCGTGAAGAGCGTGAAGGACAATGCCGCCGCCGCCGAGGCGGGCCTGCGTCCGGGCATGATCATCACCCAGATCGACCAGACGGAGGTGGCGTCGATGTCGGAGGCCCGCAAGATCGTGGCCGACTTCGACGGCGACGTGCTCCTCCTGCAGGTCTATGTGGCCGGACGTCGCGACATCCTCGCGGTGCCCTTGAAGGAGTGAATTCCACCCCCGCACCCCGGCCGTGAGCGGCGACGAATCCAGACCTGGCATCACCCGGCTCGATCAGGTCTCCGTCGCGACGCACGGCTGGCAGGTGCGGATCCAATGGAGGGGCGTCCGCATGGGGCGCTTTTTCTCCGATTCCGCCTGGGGCGGCCGCGAGGCCGCCCTTTTGAGTGCGGAGCGCTACCGCGACCGCCTCTTGGCGCGTCTGGATCGCCGCAACGCCGGGGTGAGGGCCTCGCCCCGGTCCCACACCTCGCCGGCGGCGCGGAATCAATCGGGCGTGGTGGGCGTGTCGCGGATCGTGCAGCGCAGCTCGGGCGGGGTGGAATATTCCTTCTGGCAGGCGAGCTGGACGACGCCGGAAGGCACGCGCGAGACGGTGCGTTTCTCGATCCGGAAACACGGTGAGGAAGTGGCGCTTTCCCTCGCCTGTGAAGCCCGTCGCAAGGCGATGGAGTAGAGTCCGGCTCTGAATGGCGGGTGGCGGGTGGCCGTCCTCAGCCTTCGCTGCCTTTGGGATTCTCGGCGAGGAGCGATCCGATGAAGGG
The DNA here is from genome assembly GCA_023253615.1 of Verrucomicrobiales bacterium. Lineage (GTDB taxonomy): Bacteria > Verrucomicrobiota > Verrucomicrobiia > Verrucomicrobiales > DEV007 > Arctic95D-9. Next base: position 1,568 of record JALRFZ010000247.1, read on the forward strand.
GAAGAGCTGCTTTTTGCGGCTGACGACTCCTTTCAGGATGAAGAGGTGGGAGTCGCGGCGCGGATAACCGATCTTCTGTCGGATCTCGGAAGGGGCCTCGATGAGGAGGAGCGAGTCGTTCAGGGTGATGTCGGTGATCATGAGGCACGCGAGATCGAGCTGGTGCTCGCGGATGAGGCGCTGCAATTCCTCCTGCAGGGCCTCGCGGGCGGGCCAGAAGTAATCGAAGCCGATCTCCTCGACCTGGGAGATGCTGACGCGGTAGCCGCTCTCCTCGAATTCCTTGCGGTCGGAGCCGACGGCTTCTTGGAAGTTGCCACCGCGCAACACGGAGCCGGCGGAGAAGAAGTCTTCCTTGAATCGGTCGACGTCGATCCCGGCGATGCCGCTGGCCCATTCAAGGACGGAACGGTCCTCGTCGGTGGTCGTGGGCGAGGTGAGATTGAGGGTGTCGGAAATGATGCCCGCGCAGATGCAGACGGCGATCCCGTGCGAGGGCTCGAGCCCGTGGCCGCGGAAGGCGCTGCCGACGATGGTGCAGGTGGAGCCGACCGTCTTGTTGATGAACTGGATCGGCTCCTTCGTGACGAGGTTGCCGCTGAGGCGGTGGTGGTCGAGTACTTCGATGATGTCGGCTTCCTCGGCGCCGGCGACGGCCTGGGAGAATTCGTTGTGATCGACGAGGATCAGGCGCGGCCGCTCGGGATTGACGAGATCGGCGCGGGAAAAGACACCGACGAGGCGGTTCGTCTCGGGATCGCAGACGGGGAAGAGGACCTGGTCGCGGTTGGATTTGAGCCTTTCCTTGATGGCCTGCAGCTTGGTCTCGGGGGAGAAGGAAATGAATTCGGTCGAGACGGCGCTCTGGATGGACCGGGCCCCGCGGATGAGCTGGGTGGTGGAGGCGGTGTCGCGTTCGGTGATGAGGATGATGGTGCCCTTGAGCCGCGCGGCGTGGACGATGGCCTCGGAAGGGCGGTAGTTGCTGGTGATGACGAGACAGCGCACGCCGGCTTCGACGGCGTGCAGCTGCACGCCGACGCGGTCGCCGGTGATGATGAGGAGCTGGTCTTTCGGCATCGTGGCGATGCGTTCCTGCATCACCGGCTCGGACGAGCCGGCCACCATCATGAGGAATTCCTGCTCGAGATCGGTGTTTTCGACGGTGGTGACGACTTCGGCCTCGAGGATCTGGGAGATCTTTTCGACCGAGGCGGTCACCTGGCGGGGATGATCGCCGTGATCGGTCGAAGGGATGAGGAGATGGAGGAGATCCTGCAGGGCGAGCATGCCGGTGAGGATCCCTTTTTCATCGACGACGGGCAGGCTGCGGAAATGGCGGGCGGCCATCTGGCGGTAGGCCTCGATCACGGAATCGCTCGCCCGGGCGGTCGAGACCTCGCGCCGGCAGATGTCGCCGGCACGGAGCTGGACATCGCTCATCAGGGGCGGGCGGGGGAGCCCGGCGGTCTGCAGGACCCACTCGGTGCGCGTGTTGGGCGGGCCGCAGCAGGCGGCGACGGCATCGGGGATGCGGGTCTGGCGCAACAGGTCGGCGTAGGCGAGGGCCGAGCAGATCGCGTCGGTATCGGGATTCTTGTGGCCCATCACCCAGGTCGGGCGGGTGGGCTTGGAGGCGGTGGGTGCGGTATCGGTCACCCGGTGAATGTCCGCCATCCCGAACGAGTTTCGAATGAAAAGTTGTCCCTTGGCCGCCGTTGATACAAACCGGGCGGGAAGCGGACGGGTCTCAACCGAAATAGGCGGGCTCCTTGCCGGGGATCCACTTGATGTTGCATCCCGTGCTGGGATACCAGGGCGGGGGCGTGTCGCGGCCGGCGAGGAGATCCTCCACGGCCCGGGCGAGATCACCGCCGTCGGCTTCGCCGCGCCCCGGACGGGAATCGTCGAACTGCCCGGCATAGACCAGCTTCAGACCGGCATCGAAAAGGTAGAAATCGGGCGTGCAGGCGGCCGCATAGGCCCGGGCGACTTCCTGGGTGGCATCGTGGAGGTAGGGGAAATCCCAGCCGTGGGTCGCGGCGAAGGCGGGCATGAGAGCGGGGCCATCCTGCGGGTAGCGGTCGACATCGTTCGCGGCGATGGCGACGGTGGCGATGCCTTGTCCGGCGATCCGGGCGGCGAAGCGCCCGAGGGCGTCGGCGAGATGGATCACGAAAGGGCAGTGGTTGCAGGCGAAAACGACGAGCAGGCCGAGTTTTCCCGCGGCCAGGGATGGCGGCGTGTGGACCGTGCCGATGGCGTCGGCGAGGGAAAAATCCGGAGCGGTGGAGCCGGGAGCAAGCTGGAAGGTGGAGGGAACTTCGGCCATGGAAACAGGGGAGGGTGAAGCGGTGACAGGGAAATCGCCCGGGATGGGTTGACATTCTAGCGGATCGCGACTACATGTCCCGCTCTTTTTCCAAAACCGAACCGACCAAAGCCATGGCTACTGTTGAAGTGATTCTCAAACAAAAAATCGAAGGACTGGGCGCCGAGGCTGACGTCGTCAAGGTGAAGCGTGGTTTCGCGCGCAACTTCCTCCTTCCCCAGGATCGTGCCTACGAAGCGACGAAGGCGAATCTCCGCCACGTGACCCACCTCAAGGAAGTCCGTGCCAAGCGTGAGGCCGAAGAGCTCGCCGAAGCGGAAAACACCGCCGCCAAGCTCAAGAAGCTGCGCCTTTCCATCGAACTCTCGCTCGGCCAGGGCGGCAAGGCCTTCGGCTCCGTCACGACCGCCGACATCGCCGCGCTCATCGCCGAGAAGAGCCGTCTCACGATCGACCGCCACCAGCTCCAGCTCGAGGCTCCGATCAAGACGCTCGGTTCCTTCGAGATCCCGGTGAAACTCCACCCCTCCATCGAGGCTTCCGTGACCGTCCGGGTCGTGGCCGCCGAGGGCGAAGGCGCCGCCGAAGAAGGCGAAGAGGCCTGATGCCTCCGATCCGTCCGGCGATGCCGGGCGGGCCCTGGATCGAAAAAAGCGATTTTCATCGATTCGTTTTGCGAAAAGCGGGCGGGTTGCTTAGATAGCAAACCCGCCTTTTTTGTGTCGTGATGAAAGGGGTGGGTCTCCCGTGTCCCCGCACCCTCAACGTTCCCGTATTCCATGCCAGATCCCAGTTCCACCCACGGTGGAGGCGCTTCCCTGAAAAGCGGACCGAAAGGTTCCAAGGGCGAAGGCGGCAAACCGTTCCAGAAAACCGTCTCCGCCGAAGATCCCCTGCGCTCCATGCCGGTGAATCCCGATGCCGAGCGCGCCGCGCTCTCGTGCATGCTGATGGACCCGGTGACGATCATCCCGAAGGCCATCGAAAAGCTCTCCGCCGGCTATTTCTACATCCCGGCGCACCGCGTCATCTTCGAGACCCTGCTGCATCTCTACAAGACGCGTCCCGAGGGCAAGCTCGATCTGATCGTGCTGAACACGGAATTGTCGAACCAGGGCAAGCTCGATGCCGTGGGCGGGCCGAAGACGCTCGCCGATCTCCTCGATGATGTGCCGACGACGGCGCTCTTCGATGATTATGCGGGATTCCTGAAGGAGAAATTCATCCTCCGGCGTGTCATCCAGGATTGCACCGAGTGCGTCACCCAGGCCTACGACGGGCCGGAGAGTTCGGCGAACTTCCTCGACTCGGTGGAAAAGCGGGTCCTCCAGATCCGGAACGAGACCGAAAACCAGAAGGGCATCGAGGAGATGCGCGTCCACGTCCTCAAGGTGATCGAGTCGATCCACGATCTCTACAACGGCGAAGGCGACGCCGGCGGGGTCATGACGGGATTCCACGATCTCGACGCGATGACGAACGGCTTCCACGGAGGGGAAATGATCGTCGTGGCGGCGCGCCCCTCGATGGGAAAAACCTCGTTCGTCATGAACATCGTCGAGAACGTGGCGATCCGGAAGGACAATCCCGTGGCCTGCGCCGTCTTCAGTCTGGAAATGACCTCGGAGTCGCTCGTGCAACGTCTCCTTTGTTCGCGCGCGAAGGTGCAGATGCAGAAGCTGCGCGGTGGTTTCCTCGCGAAGACGGACTTCCCGAAGCTGATGCAGGTGGCCGGGCAGCTCGCCGAGGCACCGATCTGGATCGACGACACGCCAGGGCTCTCCATCAACGAATTGCAGGCGAAGGCGCGTCGTCTGAAGCAGCAGCACAACATCGGCCTCATCGCGATCGACTACCTCCAGCTCCTCAAGGCACCCGATGTCGGCAACCGCGACGGGCGTGAAAAGGAGATCGCGGCCATTTCCGGAGGGATCAAGGGCATCGCGAAAGAGCTGAACATCCCCATCATCGTGCTCGCCCAGCTCAACCGGAATCCCGACTCGCGCGGCGGCAAGCCGCGCATGAGCGACCTTCGCGAGTCCGGCTCGATCGAGCAGGATGCCGACCTCGTCGGTCTCCTCATGCGGCCCGAGTATTACGCCGATGACGAGGAGGATCGCGAAAGCAAGTTCGGCGAGGCCGAATTCATCATCGCCAAACAGCGGAACGGTCCGACCGGAGAGGTGCCGCTGACCTTCGAGAAAGCCTTCATGCGCTTCGAGAACCGGGCGAAGACGGAGGAGTGAGCGTGCGGCTCTCCTGGCAGAGTCGCCGCGTGAAATCCGGGCGGTAATCAAAAACGAGACCGCTCGAGCTTCTTTCGGATTTGATCCTGGCAGATCGGGCAGTATCGGAACGTT
>JALRFZ010000253.1 GCA_023253615.1 Verrucomicrobiales bacterium
GCGAGGACCTCGGCGGTGTCTTTCAACCGGGCGCCGGAGTAACGCCAGCGCATCGGCGGGAAGGTGGACCAAAGCTCCTCGTTGAGCGCGCGGCTTGTCGATTGCGAGGTCACGGCATGCTCGCGGCCGGCGGCCGTGAGATGGATGTGGTAGGCCGACTCGGGCGTGTCGTAGCGCGTCGAGGTGCCGGGCGTGTAGGCGACGGGGAGAAGATCCTGGAGGACGCGGCTGTCGTGACCATGCGGCATGTAGCGGGGACCGGCGACGCAGACGAGGAGGGCGCCACGTTTGGTCACGGCTTCCTCGATCGCGGCGAGATCGCGGTCGGAGAGGGCATTCGGAGGGATGTCGCCGAGGATGATGACGTCGAAGCGCTGCCATTCCGAATGGATCTGCGGCAGATAGGACGCCTCGGCCTCGCCGAAGGGACGCGAGGCGCTCGCGTAGACCGTGGGCGGCTGCGGACCGCGGTGAATCTCGTCGGGATTCAACAGCACGTATTGGAGGTGCACCGACTTGTCGCGACCGTAGAAAAGATTGCGCAGGTAGCGGAATTCCCAGCGGGGGAAACCATCGACGAGGAGCACGTTGGTGCGGTCATCGGTCACCGCGACCTTGAAATCCCACGAGTTGTTTTCCTTGAAGATTTCGCGGTCGTCGGGCTTCAGCCGCACCTGGTAATCTTGGATGCCCTTCGCCTCGGGTTTGTGGACGAAATGGATCTCGGTGCGGAAACTGACGTCGGTGACATCGATGTTGACGGTCTCGATCACTTCCTCGCCCGAGACGAGTTCGGCCTGCACTTTTTCGCCGAGGAAACCATCGAGCTTCGCCGTGGCGGTGACGACGACCCGGTCGTCGAGGTAGATGGATTCGGGCGCGTTGAGCGAGAGCAGGGAAATATCGACCGGACCCAGATCCGCGCCGAGGGGCACGGCGGAGAGAGGCGCATTGCGCACCGCGAGCTGGCGCAGGCTGTCCTCGGGCAGGGAGGCGCCGTTGTGGCGACCGTCGCCTAACAAAAGTACCCCGGCGAGCGACTCGGGCGAGGTGTTGTCGAGGACGTGCTCGAGCGCGCCGGTGAGGTCGGTCTGGGCGTTTTCGGGTTTTGCTCCGATCTCCGCGCCTTCCTCCTCCGCGAGCGGATCGGAGACCTGCGTCACGTCGCGGGCGAAGCGGTAGTAGCGCAGGTTGTAGCGATCCTTCAGCCGACCCAACAGGGTCGGATCGACGGCCTGACCCTCTTCGGTCTCCGGCGTTTCGCCCTCGGCGGCCCCGGTGGCGGGCATGGGGGCGGAAAGGACGCGTTTCGCGAGTTCGGCGCGCGGGGTCGTAGCGGCCTCCTCGACGAATTTTTTCGTCGGGGCATCGAGACCGTTGTAGAACGCCTCGTCGGCCTTCGCGCCGGTAGCCGCGATCGTCTGCACGAGGGGGGCGAGTTCGTTGCGGGCGATTTCGAACTGCTTCACGAGTTCGTCGGCGTTGCCCGAGGCCAGCGCCTGCGAGGCGAGCGGGAGAATGCGGGAAAGTCCGTCGCGGCTGCGCTTCAGGTAATCGTCAAGCTTGCCCTTCACCTCGCCCGGCAGGTTGGTGGCGAGGGTGTCGGTGAGGGTTTTGGTCAGGGCGGCACGATCGCTTTCGAGCTTTTTGAAAACCTCGGGCAGCTGCGCGGCGCGGCCTTCGAGTCCGGTCTGCAGATCCGGTGCGGAGCGCAGGGCGTTCACTTCCTCCGCGAGAGCGGCATCGAGAGCCGCGGCCTGCCGTGCGATCCCGGCGAGGGCGGGACGTTTTTCCAAACCGGGAACGGCGAGGAGGGCGGCTCGGTCGAGCTTCTGCGCGGGCGTGAGGCGCTGGTCGGAGAGCCGCATCGAATCGGAGTCGTCGATGAGCACCGCGACCTCGCGCGAGATCTCGCGTTCCTCGATGAAAGAGCGCACCGGCTGCACGAGGATGAGGAGAAGGACGACGAGCGAGGCGAGTCGGAGCCCGAGGAGAAAACGTCCCTTGCGCGGCGTGACGAGCGATTTTTCGAAGCCGTAGATCCACACGATCGCTTCCGCCGCGGCTCCCCCGAGCAGGGCGATGGCGATGAGCGACCACGAAGTGGCGAGGGCGAAGAAGACACCGAGGAACTGGAAGGCGAGCCAGCAGGCGGTCGAGGCGAGAAGGAAGCCGAAAATCGAGAGAGCGACGGTGGCCTTGGGGAAACGGCCGCGCAGTTTCACCGTGGCGAGCCAGAGGAGGGCGCAGACGATCAGCCCCGGGCCCGAGAGAAAGGGCCCGAGCGAATCGAGGAGGTCGGTGCGGCTGAAGTCGTCGGTGTTCACGGCAGGGGCGGCCGGAGGCCGCAGTAAAAGGTAAAAGGTAAAAGGTGAAAGGTGGGGAGAGAGAACGCTTTCAAGAAATGCATCTGCGGAAATCTGCGGAGATCCGCGGACATCTGCGTGGAATAGAAGGAACGCGGATAAGCGCTGATGAAACGCCGATGACCGCAGATAGGGACTACGGAGAGATCATGTCTGTTTTCAAAAACCTTCATCTCAAGCTTTCCCGAACCTCGCGAGCTGTTCGCGGAAGGCGTTGCTGGGGGCGTCTTTGGATTCGAACTGGATCTTGATCTCCTCACCCATGCGGCGGCTGCGGGCGATCCAGCGGGAGAGGACGATCTCGAGCAGGAGGAAGGCGAAGGCGCCGAGCGCAAGATACTTCCACAACTCCTGGCCGAACTGGTTGCCGTTGAGGAAACCGATCAGCTCCTCGAGCGTTTGTGGCTTTGACAGGGTGACGAAGTTCGCGAGGAAGGCGTAGTCGGAATCGGTGAGGCGGACGAGACGGCTCTCGGCGGGATCGCGCTTCACGGTGAAGGGGATCTCGCGTCCGCCTTCGCGGAGGAAATCGGTGAAGAAAGGTGTCTGATCCTCGGGCACGGTCAGCTGGTAGAGGCCGGAGGAGATCTGCCCCTGCAGCTTCAGTACCGATCCGCCGTCCTTCGAACTCAGCGCGGCGACGCGCGGTTTGCCATCGGGTCCCTTCACGGGGAAGGAGGCGAGGCTGCTCTCGCGGCCGGTCTCGTCGGACTCGCCCGAGAAGGTGCGGAAGCGCGTCGGCGGGATGATCTGCGAGGGCAGCTTGTCGGCCTCCCACTTCAGGATGGCCTTGGCCTCGCCGCCCTCCTCGCGATAGACGGCGCGGAAATCATACCAGCGGTTCTCCTCGATCTTGCCGGAGAAGCGGCGCTCGCGCGTGCCTTGGTTGAACTGCACGACGGACTTGCCGTCGATGAAGATCTCGAGATGGTCGTCGACCTCGGCCTGGAAGGTGAGGCGCTTCGGATCGGGCACCTGGATCTTGCCGGTCCACTCGACGCGGAAGCCATCGGCGGGAATACCGGGGGCGGGGCTGCCATTCATCCATTTGAATTGGATCGCGGGATCCTGCCGGGTGTGACCCGGCTCGGTGGCGTTGTGGCTCGCGAAATATCGTCCGATCAGTCCCTCGCCGAGGGCGCGGCCGCGTTTGCCGGCGAGACCGAGATTGACCTCCCAGCCCGGCTCGAGATTGAGCTGGTAGGAGGCCGGATCGGCGAGGTGGTAGACGAGTTCGTGGATGAAGGGCAGGAAAGCCTGGCGCGTCACGAGATTGCCGGCGGAGAGGTCGAGGGGGATGCCTAACAAAACCACCTGGCCGCGGCCCGCCTTGCGGGAGCTGAGGAGGATCTCGCCATTGTTGAGCCGCGCGCCGACGGAGGCATCCTTGGCGAGGGCTTCGGGGATGGCCTGGGGGCGGTAGTTCGTGATGACAGTGCCGGAGAAGTCGCTCTTGGCGGGATCGGCGACTTTGGCGAGGGCGGGATGGGTGAGCGTCTGGGCCGAGGGCGAGAAGCCTTCGGTGGCCGAGGCGACGACGGGATCAGCGATCGTGGCGGGGAGGAAGGGCGATTCGTCGGCGAGTTTCCAAGCGTTGTAGAAATCGCCCTGCGCCTTGGCTCCGGCGGCGACGAGGAGCCCGCCGCCGTCTTCGACGTAACGCGCGAGATTCGCCGCGACAGGACCGGAGAGACGGGGCACGTCGGCGAGGATGACGGTGTCGTAGGTCGAGAAATCGGAGATCACCCCGAGATCGGGCAGGCCGACCACCTCGGGATCGACGAGGAAACGGATGGGATCGAGGGTGGGATCGTAGTTCGGATTGAAATCATCGGCGGCCTCGTCGGTGGCCATGGGGATGTTCGCCTCGAGCGTCGGATCGAGGGTGAGGGCCGAGGGCGCGAGGGCCACGGCTGCGAAGGCGGCGGCACGATCGAGGGCGCGGGCGGAGGGACGTCCCTCGACGATGAGGACTTTCAATTCATTCGCCACATTCAGCGCCGACCATCCCGTGTTGTCACTCGCGATGTCGTCTTCGACCTCGAGGGTGAGGGAAAGCGAATGCGCGCCCGCCGCACCGAACTGGTGGGTGAAGGTGACGACCTGCTCCTCGCCGGGGCGGAGCTGGCCGAGCGAGGCATCGCGGTAGTCGCGGCCGTCGTCGATTTTCAGAACGAGAGCGGCGGGAGTGACGGCTTCATTGCCGGTGTTCGCGACCGTCGCGGTGATCGTGACGGGGCGGTCGATTCCGACGATCTCGCGGGAAAGGCGGACATCAGTGACCGCGAGATTCCGCACGAACTCCGGCATGGGCATGCGCCGCACCATGATCTGTGGCTCGCTCGGCAGGTTCTTGAAGGCATCGCGGAGGAAATTCCAGCGGCCGCTCTGGCCGATTTCCCAGCCGACGTTTTGTTCGTCTGTCAGGATCACGATCTGCTTCGCGGGATTGGCCCCCCGGGCGAGGCTGAGGGAGGCGAGGGTGAAGGCCTGGTAGGTGGTCATGGCCCCGTCGAGCGGGGTCAGTTCGTTCAGCGCGGCTTCGAGGGCGGCCCGGTCGGTCGTGGGATCGAGAACAAGGGCCGAGGGCGAGGGACCGCCCACGATGAGGCTGAAGGCGTGGCCGCGTGGGGCGCGTTTGACGAGGGTGCGAGCCTCCTCGACGGCGCGTTCGAAATTCGTCGAGCCGTCGGTGGCGATGCCCATCGAGGTCGAGGCGTCGATGATGAGGGCGATGTCCTGCCGCGCGCCGGGCGAGAAACGGGAAAGATTGAGAAACTTTTCGAAGAAAATCAGCGCGGCGCAAAGCAACAGGACGAGGACGGAGGCGATCGCGATGCGGCGACGCCAGATCTTTTCATCGTGCAGGACCACGGAGACGCCGAGTCCGACGACAGCGAGCAGCAGCAGCGGCAGGACGAGGAGCCAGGGGATCGTCGATCCCGGCGGAATGAAAGGTCGCGCGAGGGCGAGGGCGAGGAGTCCCACGAGGAGGCAACGGGCCGCCATGAGGAGGGCCTCCTCGAGCTGGATGCGGCGGTTGCGGATGGCGAGGGATTCGAGGAGAAAATTCATCGCCCCCCAGTCGACGACGCGGCTGGACCGGCGGTTCAGCAGATGGATGATCACCGGGATGGTGATTCCGAGCGCGCCGAGAAGGAGGATGGTGTTGAGGAAAAGCATCTTTAGCTGCCAGCTGTTTGGCTGTTAGCTG
>JALRFZ010000281.1 GCA_023253615.1 Verrucomicrobiales bacterium
TATCGCGAGGGCGTCACGCCGAACCCGGATGTGATGTGCAACCGCGAGATGAAGTTCGGAATCTTCCGCGAGTTCGCGATGGCGCAGGGATTCGAGTATCTCGCCACCGGCCACTACGCGAAGCGGCAGGAATGTCAGGACGGCTCGGTCGATCTTGCCCGCGGCGCGCTGGGCAAGGATCAAACCTATTTCCTCGCTCTGTTGCAACAAGCGCAGATCCGCCCGGCTTTGTTTCCGATCGGTCATCTTTCGAAGCCGGAGGTGCGTCGCGAGGCGGAGCGGCTCGGCGTGCCGGTCGCGGCGAAAAAAGACAGCCAGGGCATCTGCTTCATCGGCCAGATCCGCATGAGCGATTTCCTCGCCCATTACATACCCGATGATCCGGGGGACATCGTGAATCTGAAGGGCGAAAAAGTCGGGAGTCATCGCGGACTCCACCTTCACACCTTGGGCCAGCGCAAGGGGCTGGGGGTGCCCTCGAATACTTTCGGGAAAGCCTACGTCGTCGTCGCGAAGCGACCCGAGACGAAGGAACTCGTCGTCGCGTTCGAGGAGCCCGACACGCCCGGTCTTTTCGCGACCCGCTGCCGGGTCGGTAGCATCAGCGTGACCAATCGCCCTCTCGCAGCGGCAGACCGGCTCCTCGCGCAGCCGCGTTATCGGTCGGAGGCGTCACCGGTGACGGCCGAGTTTCTCGATGCGGAAACGGCCTGGCTCACCTTCGCCCAACCGCAGCGGGCCCTCACTCCCGGACAGATCTGTGCGTTTTACGAGGGTGAGACCTTGCTTGGGGGGGGGGTCTTCGAAGAAATTCTCGACTGAGCCGACGGCCGTTCAGAACACGATTCCTTCGTAAACTTCGGCGAGGGGAAGGGAGGCTTCGATTTCCGGGAGGGGAATGATCGCGTCAAGTCCGCTGTATTCTTCGCGGAGGAAACCGCCCGAGGGGGCACGTCGATAAACGGTCAGCGAAGGAATCTCCGGCTCCGCAAAAACGAGAACCTTCAGGGAAGGAATCGTCAGGTAAGCATCGCGCTTTTCGGTAAGATCGATTCGACGGGTGGATTCACTCAGCACTTCCACGATGACGACGGGTCGATCCTGCCACTGCTCAGAATCCTTGTTCTTTTCGCACGCGACAAGAGCATCGGGATAGTAGAAGCGCGTCTGGTTCACCAGCTCGATTCGAACTTTGGTGTCGCTGGGAAACGCCCGGCACGTTTTTCCGCGTAGACTTGCCCGCAGAGAGGACGCGAATCCCAGTGCAATCTCGCTGTGTCGATTGGTCCCACCCGCCATCGCATGCACCTCTCCACCGAGGTATTCGTGCTTCACCTCGGAAACGAGTTCGCCCGCGAGGTATTCCTCCACGGAGAGCGGGCCGGGCTTGAGAAGTGCGGTCATCACCGGAAAGCTAACGCAGGTCCCACCCCGCGACAAGCCCCACCTCTCAGAACGAATCCGTGATGAGCTGCAAATAACGCGAGCCACTCGGCGTCAGGGTGGCGCGGTCGCCCGTGCCGGTGAGGCGCTCGACGGTGAAGTCGGCATGATTGCCGCTGGTCGGTTTCACGTAAGTCACCACCGGTGCTTGCACCGCCTCGTCGCTGGGGCGGATCTCCAGCGGCACCCCGGTGGAGGCAAAAGAGAATTCCCAACTCACCGGATTCGTGACGCGTTCGAGATCACGACCGAGCCACGGATAGCGCTGCAAAAACGGCAGGCCGCCCTTTTTTGGCACGAGGATGCGGTAATGGACCTCGGCGTGGCCGGCGAGAAACTCCGGGATGGTGATCGATGGATTCGCGCGGTGTGCCTTGTAGAGGGCGGCGATGTCGAGACCGGTGAGGTTGATCCCGTTGTAGATGCCGTGGTGGTTCTTGCTCGTGAAGTGGCGTTCGTGCCACCGCTGGTAGTGATCGCTGAGGATGAAATTCAACTCGAGATGGACATGGGCGCGCTCGCGGTTGATCCCGGCGCCGGTGTAGCCCATTTTTCCGATCGCGTCGCCCGCTTCGACCGCTTGCCCCGCCTTTGCGGTGGCCGAACCGAGGTGCGCGTAGAGTGAGAAGAACGGTCCGTCGCCCCAATCGTGATGCACCACGACGTAACGGCCGTAATTGCTCTGGCTGGAGGAGGCGGTCACGTAGACGACCGTGCCCTTCGCGATCGCGCGCACCTCGTCGAGAGGCTCACCCGCCGCATCACGTCGCACCGGGCGGATGTCGATCCCCTCGTGGAGTCGGGTGAGGATGATCCCCGCGGCGGTACGCTTTTGATCACGCGTGAAGCCATAGGCTCCGCCACTCCATGGCTTCGAGAGGACTCCCTCGAAGTTCCGGTCCGTATACATGTAAAACTGCGATGGATCGTCGGAAAAGATCGCCGTATTGTCCGTGGGTAGCACGAGACCCAACGGCCCGGCGCCAAGCGGCGCTGCGAAGAAAAGGACGGCGGGAAAGAGGCAGGCGGGGATCCGGGGCATGTTTTCGATCACGGGTCGTTCCCTGAATCCTTAACACATCCTAAATGATTCGCGAGTCTTTCAATCCGGTTTCGCGAACTGAGGGCCGGTTTTCGGCTTGTAATCGTCGACATGCGGAAAGCGTTTCCTGAATTCCTGCAAGTGGCGTTGTTGGAGACCGCTCCAGATCACGACGACGCCATCGTCGATCGGGCGGTCGATCATCACCGCCTGGAGAGGGGCGTCCGAGCAACGCAGGCCGAGCAGCTTCCCCTGGTTGGTGAGGGTGATCGCCTTCAACTCCACCGCCGCGTGTTCCTTCATGCGGAAGGCCGCGCCGTAGGAGACGCCATCCGAGGCGGTGAAGGGGTAGAACCAGGCGATGTCCTTGTCGGTGAAGGTCGGGATCTTGCTGAAGTAATACTGCCGGTGCTCCTGTCCCAGCTTCACGGGGGTGATCATCTTCGGGTTGTCCTTGTCGTCGCCCTCGATGTGGAAGGTGACGAGGTACATCTTGTATTGGTTGCCGCCGCCCTCGCACCAGAGGACCGTGGCGAGGAAGATGGTGAGAAGGATGGGACCGTGGCGCATGGCGCAAAGATAAGGGAAAAAGTGCCCCTCTGGCAAGTCATCCGCGATTTCCCGCGGGTTCCTGGAGCTGGAATCCGGTTTTTTCCTTGTCCGGGACGGCAACATTCGCTAGATCATGACCCGCCTTTCGTGTTAGGATCATCGCCCGGGTTTTCCCACGAAGGCCCCCAACCCTCCTTTTTTGACCCCATCGGAAGCCAAGAGATCATGTCCGAAGAAGCGAATACCACGGAATACAAAGACGACGTCCGCCAGACCCAGCTGGCCCCGAACTTGAACAAGCTCTTTCTGAAAGCCGAGAGCGCCATGGAAGTGCGCAACTGGAGCTACGCCGTCAGCCTCCTCCAGGCCGTCCTCGCCAAAGAGCCGGGATTCCTCGAGGGCCGCAAACGCCTCCGGCTCGCCGCGGTCAAGGAGAACGAGGGCAAGAAAGGCCTCAAGATGGGTGGCGAGGCTCTCAAGGTGATGAAGCTCCAGACCCAGGTGAAAAAAGATCCCGTCAAGGTGATCGAGGCCCTGGAGAAAGAGGTGCTCGCCACCGATCCCTACAACGCCCAGGGCAACGAGCTGCTATACGAGGCCGCTTCCGCCGCCGGGCTCTATTCCACCGCCGGATTCGCCTTGCAGACCGTGATCGACGGCGATCCCGAGAACATCAAGTTCTACCACAAGCTCGGCGACTTCTACATGGCGCGCGAGATCTTCGACAAAGCCGCCGAGATCTTCGGCAAGATCGTCGACAAGAACCGCAGCGATCTCGAGGCGACCAAAAAATACAAGGACGCCACCGCCCGGGGCTCCATCGCCTCGCAGAAGTGGGACAGCAACGGGGATTGGCGAGATCTTCTGAAAAACAAGGATCAGGCCAAGGATCTCGAGAGCCAGGGGCGCGCCGCCATGACCCCCGAGATGCTCGCCGCCCAGGCGGAATCGCTCCTTGCCGAGTATGCGGCGGATCAGAACAACCTCGACATCACCAAGCGGCTCGCCGCCACCTACGAGCAGCTCGAGGATTTCCAGACGGCGCTCCAATTCTACGAGTGGGCCTATCATCTCTCCAACAACGATCCTTCGCTCGAGAAAAAAGTCGCCGCGATCCGCGAGACGGTGAACAAGGCGTACCTCGATTCCCTCCGTCAGTTCGTCGAGGAGAATCCCGGGCATCCCGATATCGAGCAGTACCGCCAGCAGCTCGAGGAAGTGGAGAAGTCCCAGATGGAGACCCTCATCGCCGAGTCGAAGGAGCGGGTCGACCGGAACCCGACCGACAATGAACTCCGTTTCGAGCTCGGATCACGCCTTTTCAAGGCAGGCCAGTACCGCGATGCGATCCAGCACCTCCAGATGGCCAAGCGCAGCCCGAACCTGCGCATCCGTGTCATGAACCAGCTCGGGCAGTGCTACGAGCGCATGGGCATGACCGACCTTGCCGCCGGGCAGTTCAAGGAAGCCATCGGCGAACTCACCGGGATGGACGAAACGAAGAAGGAACTCCTCTACAACGTCGCCCTGCTTTACGAAAAGCTCGGCAATCACGCCGAGTATCTCGATTCCCTGAAGCAGATCTACGCGGTCGACTACGGTTACCGCGACGTCGCCGAGCGGGTCGAGAAATCCTACGGGGGCTGAGGTCGGGGGTGCGGTTTCTTCGGCAGGTCCTGGCCGCCGAAGGCCCGGGGTCGGTGGGGTTCGGGCGAGCGAATCGAGGAAGGCATCTCCCTTACGTCGAATCTTTCTGCCCCCGGTCTTTTTGCCCTTCCCCTCTCATCAGGCCTGGACGCGCTCGGTGAAACGGGATGTTGGCAAAAAGATTGACGGCAAAAAAATGAAGATCCCCCGTCGGGCCACTGTCCGGGCTTGGCGGCGGTGTAGGGCGGAATTGCATTCCGCCGGTCGGAGCGGGGTGACGTGGAAGTCATCATGACGGACCGAACACTCCACGCCGCATTGAGAGCGACCGTTGGCTGCCGGACAACGTGACCGTCGTTTGTGCGCCAGCGGGAAGGCAAATCATGATCTCGAACGCTGCAATGTTTGGAATAGGTTCCCTCGCAACCTGTTTCTGACGGAGGGACGCGTTGAGAATTCGAATTTCTTGGACTGACCCGAATGGCGGTCATCCCCGGGAAGGCGAGTGTGTCGTGACGATCCGGAAGCATCCGAACGTCTACGCCGATCTCAGCGCACTGCATTACCGGCCCTTTCAACTCTATCAAAGCCTCACGCTCGTGCAGGAGTACGGCGCGTGGGACAAGGTGCTCTTCGGCACCGACTTTCCCTTCACCGCGGTGAATGCGCCGATCGACGGACTGCGCGGGCGCAATGGCATGCTCGAAGGCACCGCCCTGCCGCGCTTGAAAACCGACAAGATCGAGGAGTTGATCTTCCGCGATACCTTGCCCCTGCTGGGGCTGGATTGAGGTGGTTTAAAGCAATTGGGAAAGCAGGGTCTTCGCTGGTACGGCCACGGGCGTGGATCTTTCGAAGGCATTCGCCTCCACATAGGAGAGGTCCCTCACGATTTGAAAGGCGTGCGGGGCACCTGTCTGCTTCTGGAAATGGTGCAGTGATGAACTGGGAGTGGCATCGGAAAGCTTGGCTTCGACGAGGAACCAGGGTCGCCCGTCCCGCACGATCAAAAAGTCGATCTCGCGTTGCTGCTTGTCCCGCAGGTATCTGAGTTCGAAGGTGCCGAGTCCAAGATCGGTCCAACCCTCGACGGCTTTGAGAAGATGGCACGCCACCAGGGTCTCAAAGCGCTGGCCTTCATCGGGAATGACCGACCAATCCCGCAGAAACCACTTCGGCTCTTTGCGCAGCGAACTGGCGATGTTCCGGAACCAGGGTTTGACGCAGAAACCGAAGTGCAGGGCTGCAAGCGTATCGACCCAGCTGCGGGCGGTGTGGGGTGAGACGGACACATCCCTCGCGAGGTTCGCGTAGGTGATCGTTTGGGCGCTGCGTTCTTCGAGGAGGCGGGCCATGATCTCGAGGAGCGGCAGTTCCTGGATTCTCGTGAGATCCCGGGCGTCTTCGCGGATGAGCTGGGTCCGTCGCAGATTCCGCCACCTCCGTGAAAAGGTCTCGCTCGCCTTTTCCCAAGGTTCCGGAAATCCGCCCCATCGCAGGAGAGCCTCCCATTGGTCGTGCGCCAACTCTCGTGGAAGTCTCCACAAGGATTCGTCGGGGAGTTCGGTTCCGAGCAGCTCGGCCACACTCAGGGGGTGCATCCGGTAGAGAAAATACCGTCCCATCAAACTGTCCCCGCCCTTTCGAAAGACATCGAGGCGGGACAATCCCGTTACAAGGATGCGGCAATCCTGCTCATGCAGGTCGAAGAATCCTTTGAGAAACGATTTCCAGCGCGGGTATTTGTGCAACTCGTCGAACACCACCACCGGCTTCGCATCGGACAAAACCAGCAGACCGGCCGCCTCCGCCACCGCCGTGGGGCCCGAGGTCACGAGCCGGCTGTGATCCGCCAGATCCCAAGAGAAATAACGGTCGCCAAGCGCCCGGCAGGTCGTGGTCTTGCCCACCTGCCGCGGACCACTCACAAAAGCCATCTGCCGATGCTGGTGCAAATGGTCCCGCAAAATGCGACCGTAGAGGCGTTCCATGCTTAAAAAATGAATCAGTTTGCATTTTGGTGAACACCAAAATGCGAGAAGCTGCATTTTGGTTGGAGGGGGCGCAGAAATGGGGCGAAGCCATTGGTGGCGGTTTGCAGCGGCGGTCACGGATTATTTTGGTGCCCGCCGCCTCGGTGACGGGGAAGGGACTTTAAATTCAATATTCTAGGACCGACTCCCACCGCGACCCCCACCGCCGCTGAATTCGCGCCCATTCGCGTTGAAGATCCCCCCTCATCCGCGCCCATCGGCGGAAGCGCAGCGCATCCACGGTCATCCGCGTGAAAGGGATCTCAAACCACGAATCGCACGAATCCAACGAATCCCATCCTCC
>JALRFZ010000301.1 GCA_023253615.1 Verrucomicrobiales bacterium
CCGGAGGGCCCGACGACATCGGGGCTCTCGTAGCCGGGATGCATCATCGCCCGCACGGTGAGCCCGCCGAAGGGATCGTTTTGCATTTTGTCAGGACGCCGGATCCAGCGCCGGCAGTTCGTGAAGGCGTGCGCGTCGACCTGGGCCCAGCCAGCCTTCGCCGGGACGAGGGAGGCATGGGCCTTGCCGATGGACTCGGCGAGCTGCGGGATGAGTTGGGCGGTGTAGGCCTCGTCCTTCCGCGTGCCGAGGCACATCGCCATCGCTCCGGGGGCGGAGTGCGTGTGGGTCGAGGCGATGAGGATGCGGTCGGCGGGCACGCCTGTCTCCTTCGTGACGATCGCCTTGGCCGCGTCGCAGACGTCGGTGGGGAGCATGCACGAATCGACGAGACAGAGCGCCACGGTCGTGTCGCCCGATTTCAGGACGAGGGCACGGGCGAAGAGCGGATCATCGACCCGGTCGGCGATGGCTTGGAGAAAGCCGCCGTTCTTGATTGCGGGGAGTTTCTTCGGGGAGATGTCGACGGCGGCGGCCCCGGCTTCGAGGGCGTGGCAAGGCGACGCGGCCAAGGCGGTCAACGCCAGCGTGAGAAGGAGCGAAGGAAGAAGCGGGTGAGGGAAAGAGCCGGTCGTCATGACCGGATCATTGTTCCGGAAAGACGTGTTCGGGGGAAGTCCGCGGTTGCGGGGGAGGGAAGTATCACGGGAGGATTCGATATCCAATGACCTTCAAGCCTTCGATTCTCGTGAAATGATCGATGTTGGCGGTCAAGACAGGCAAATCCCGCTCAAGGGCAGCGGCTGCGATCCACACGTCGGAACCTCCGATTTCCTGTCCGGATTTCCGTAGCGCGGCATCCAAGTTCGCCGCTCGCACGACTTCATCATAACTTGGAACCAGGAAATCGAAGCCGTTCAGGAACTGATCCAGCTTATCGCGTGCCACGCCCCTGAAAGCGGCTCCACGGGCGAATTCGAAAAGCACGGGCAACGGCAGGCACGGGGCGACGAGTTTGGAACGCAGGTCGGCGAGGCGTTGTGGTTCCCGGCGTAGCCGCCAGAGATCGATCAGAACGGTCGTGTCCGCGATTCGTGACATCCGGTCACCAGGGGGCGGGGAAAGGACGGTTGATTTCCCGGCTCAGGCTTTCGAACGATTCGTCGGAGAATTCGGGCAATTCGGCGGCGGCGGCCAAGGTGGCGTCAAAGTCAAAATGGGTGGTTTGACCGCTGCGGCAGAGTGAACGCAGGCCTTCTTCAACAAGACGGGTGCGGTCGTGGATGTGGGTCGCTCTTTCAGCAGCGCTGAGCAAATCCTCCCGGATGGTGATGCTGATACCCATGAGGATCAAAATAAAGGGGGGCGCGGCGGAGTTCAACCGCGAAAATGATCAGCAGAAATGTCCGGCGATTGATCACATCGTCACAAAATCCGCCTCCTGGAACTCGGCCACTTCCCGGAACCAATGTTCCTCGAGAAAGCGGACATGCATCGGGTGGGTGTTGTAGGCGTCGTAGTCGCTTTGGTTTGCGAAGAACATCGCGATACCGAAGTCGTGCGACAATTTCGGGCTGGTCTGGCGTTTGATCGTGAAATCGCGCACGCCGGGGATGGCGGCGAGTTCGCGGGCGGCGGCGAGAAAGGTGGCTTCCTCCGGCGAGCCGGCGGGATGGACGAGTCGGAAAGTGACGGTGTGTTCGATCATGACGGCTTCAGTCTTTCCACAATTCCGCCCACGCCGCGACCGTTTCCTCGACGAGGACCTGCCCGCCCTCGGGACCGACCTGGCTGCTCTGAATGACGGCGCCGTAGCCGCCGAAGGCTTTGGCGCGCTCCGTCGGCAGGTAGGTGCCGGGGCCGGCGAGCTGGATGACGAAGGTCTGGATCGCAGGGCTGCGGGCTTTCATCTGGATGCCGAAATCGGTGTAGAGCTCGAAGTCGTTCGTGCCGATTGCGACATCGCCGAGGCGCAGGGCGTGGAGTTCCATGCGGTAGGGCTCCTGGGTGCCGGCCTGCTGGGCATCGTAGCGGTCGACGACGCCCTGGTTCCAGCGGTGGTTCCATTTTTCGGCGGGCTTGTCCTTGAATCCCTCGGCGGCTTTGGCCGCGTCGTCGCGCTCGGCTTTCGTGACGAGGCGATAGGGGAGGTCGATCGTCTTCACGGTATGCCGCAGGACCACCTCGTCGCGGATGTCGTGCTTCGCGCCCGCGAGGGCCTCCTCCCAGGCGCGGACGATGCGGGCGGCGAGTTCGTCGAGTCGGGAAATGTTTCCCCGCAGTTTCCTCATACGCTCGTCGGCGGCGGGGTTGATGATTTGTTTCGACGTGACATCCCCGGAGGCTCCCGTCCAGGCGAGGATGTGGAGGTTCTTCCCATGTTTCTCGCGCAGCATCCGCCGGGTCGGATCCCAGAAATCGGCATGGACGGAGGAGCCGCCCCCGACTTCCTGCGCGGGGCAGGGCACATTGATGACCGTGGCGACAAGTTGGTCCGAGCGATCCCAGAAGTAGAGCACGTCGACGCTGTGGTCCTCGTAGCCTTCGATGCCGCGGAACCCGGGCTTGTCGATCTTGCCATACATCACGGCGGTGCCGTCGGCATAGTAGGGGCGGCGGTTCTGCGCGAGGACGGCGTGGCTCTGGCCCCAGGCGACGCGGCCGGGGACGCGGGCTTTCCACGCCGCTTCGGCGGCTTCGGCGATGCGGGTGGTCAGGAAATCGGAGAACTCGGCCGGTTGCAGGATGTCATCGGGCAGCACGTAGCGTCCCTCGATCATGACGGGCGCGGTGTGGGTGTGGGTGGCGGCGAGGAAAATCTTGTCGATGGGAAAATCCGGGAGTCGCGGGGCGAGTTTTTCCCGCACCGAAGCGAGGATGCCCTGCCGGATCGCGACGAGGTCGCAGGAGACGAAAATGGCCTGGTCGAGGACGCGGTCGCCCTCGCGGGATTCGAGGGCCAAAGCCGAGACCTGGATGGGAGTGGCGGGTTTCTTCGAAATGCGGACGTGTCGCTGTCCGGAGAGCGCGACCGGCCGGTCGGGCGTGATGTCCACGGTCGCGGCGCCGAGATGGAGATCGGCGGCATGGAGTGGGAGCGAAAGGAGGGCGAACACCCCGGGCAGGGTGAGATTACGGAGCGCTGGCATCATGTGCCCATGGTGCCGGGGCGCGGTCGGCGCGTAAAGACCTCGAAGCGGCCGATGCCGGACGCAAACGCGTTCCCCCCCCCCACGCCGGGTGCGGGCGCGGGATCAACCGATCGAAAGGCGGCCGGTGGAATCGCCGAAGCGCTCCTCCTTCACGCCGACCCGGTCGAGCAGGCTGAGGAACAGGTTGCTCATCGGGGTATCCTGTCCGGCCACGGTGTGACGTCCGGTCGCGATCGTGCCGCCGCCTTTGCCGGCGACGATGATGGGGAGGTCGGTGTGGCGGTGACGATCGGGATCGGCGAGGCCGCTGCCCCAGACGATCATGGAATTGTGCAGCAGCGACTTGCCATCGACATCCTTGCGCGACTGGAGCTGTTCGAGGAAGTAGGCGAACTGGCGCGAGTAGAAGAGGTCGATCTTCGCGAGCTTGTCGAGCGCCTCGGGATTGTTCTGGTGGTGCGAGATGGAATGGTGGCCGTCCGGCACGCCGATGTCCTTGAAGCTCCGGTTGCTGCCGTCGTGGGCGAGGAGGAAGGTCGCGACGCGGGTGGAATCCGTCTCGAAGGCGAGGACGAGGAGATCCATCATGATCCGGACGTGATCCTCGTAGCTGCCCGGGGTACCCTCGGGCATCTCCATGTCGGGAGCCTCGGGGAGGCCGAACTTCTCGGATTTCTCGATGCGGCGCTCGATCTCCCGGACACCGGTCATGTACTCATCGAGCTTGAGCTGGTCGTTGCGGCCGAGCTGGCTGTTGAGCTTCTTCGCATCCTCCATCACGAAATCGAGGATGGAACGCTGGCGCTGGTTGCGCAGGGTGAAATTCTTCTGGCGGTCTTCCTTCGACCCCGACCCGAAAAGGCGCTCGAAGACGTGGCGCGGATTGGATTCGGGCGTCATGGGGGTGACGTCGGAGCGCCACGAGAGATTGAACTGGTAGGCGCAGGAGTAACCCGAGTCGCACACGCCGCTCTTGCGGATCCCGTCGCAGGAGAGCTCGAGCGAGGAGAAGCGCGTCTTGTCACCGATCGCGTTGGCGATGAACTGATCGACGGAAATGCCGAGCTTGATGTCAGCCCCGGCGGTCTTGCGCGGACGCGCTCCGGTGAGGAAGGTGGCGTTGGCGCGTGCGTGGTCGCCTCCGCCGTCCATCCCGGCGGTGCCGTTGAGGTGGGCGAGCTGGCCGAAGACGTGGAGCTGGTCCTTGAACTTGGCGTAGGGTTCGTGGGTGGGACCGAAAGTGAAATCGGCTCCGCTGCCCGCGAGCGCCCATTTCTCCATGTTCATCCCGTTCGGCTTGTAGAGGAAGGCGGTGCGCAGGGGGGCTCCGCTGGCGGTCGTGGCCAGTCCTTTCGCGGCCTCGGCCTTCGCGACGGAGGCGTTGAATAAGGTCTCGAAGGAAGGCAGGGCGAGACCGGCCCCGAGGCCTTTGAGGAAGACGCGGCGGTTGACGGAGGTGATCATGGAGGGGATGGGCAGGCTGGGTGTTGCGGAATCCTTCCGGAATCCGTTTCTTCAAGACACCTTACGTTCGTGCGGCGTTCGAACAAATCACGCGATTCCGGCTGTCCGGGCGGGTCTTTGGGGCCATGCGGGCGGTCGTCCGGGCTGCGGTCGTCAGCCCGCGAGAGAACGGTAGGCGGACTGGAGAAAGATCGTCTCGGCCGCATTCTCCAGCTCCCGCCCATCGATCGCCGCCACCGGCTGGATCTCGCGGAGGCTCGAGGTGAGAAAGGCGGACTCGACCCGGTCGAGCGCGGCATAGGAGAGGGTTGACTCGATGAGGGGAAGGCCGTGTTCCTCAAACAAGCCGATGACCACTCCGCGCGTGACGCCGGGGAGACATCCCGAGGAGAGCGGTGGGGTGTGCCAAGTGCCGTCGATCCGCACGAACACGTTCGACCAGGTGCCTTCGCAGAGTTCATCCCGCGTGTTGGCGAAGAGTGCTTCATCAGCGCCGGCCCGGCGGGCGGCGTCGAGCGCGACGACATTGTCGCCGTAGTTGATCGTCTTCAGTCCGGCGAGGGGGCTGCGCTCGTTGCGGAAAAAGGGGCCGGTGATGACGCGGGCGGTCGCCGGGTGGGGCGGCGGTGGAGTGGCTTCGATCCACCACGATTCGCTCCCATCTCCGGGCGAGGAAAGGGTGAGGCGGAGACGGGACTTTTCGGCATCGAGCAGCCCGTTGGCCTCGAGGGCGGTGTGCATCGCGGCGAGGAGGGTGTCTTCGTCGGGAACGGCCAGCCCGAGGACGGCGCCGCCGCGCCGGAGACGCTCGAGATGTTCCTTGGCACCAAAGGGCATCTCCCGATAGGCGGCGATCGTTTCAAAGACTCCCCGGCCGCAGACGACGAGCCCGTCATGGGCATCCACGATCGCCTCGTCGGCGGGGCGGAGGCGGCCGTTGTGCACGACAAACGAAGCGGGGGACAAGGACATCGGGAGATCAGGAAAGCGGGCTTTACAAAGCTGGACGGATGCCGTTGCCTTGGCAACTTCCGATTCGGCCCCACCCCCGTCCCGGACGGAGGTGAGCCGCATGATCGCCGCCATTCTCACGACCTTGTTTTTCGCCTTTTCCGCGGTGACGGGGCAGCGCACCGCCGTGCTCCTCGGTGGTGCCTGGGGAAATCTGATGCGGCTGGGCCTCGCGGCGATCGTGCTCGGCCTCCTCGTGGCGATCCTGACGCCGGATGCGATCCGGTGGGCCTCTTTCCAATGGTTTTTTGTCAGTGGCCTGATCGGTTTCGGTCTCGGTGATGTGGCGCTTTTCACCGCCTACGAGCGGATCGGATCACGCCTGACGATCCTGCTGAATCTCTGCCTCGCCCCCCTCTTCGCGATGCTGCTGGAATGGCTCTGGCTCGGCAATGGCGTCGGCATCCGGGTCGTTGTCTGCGCCCTTTTGATCCTCGCGGGGGTGGCGATGGCGATCCGGCCGGGGTCGAAGTCCCGAGCGAAGGTGAACCTGCGCGGTCGTTACTGGGTGGGCATCGTCGCCGCCATCGTCGCGGGCTTCGGCCAGGGGACGGGAGCCGTCATCAGCCGGAAGGCCGAGGCCGTGGCCCTGGAACTCGGGGCGAGCGGCTCGGGCATCACCGCGGCGTTTCAGCGGGTGCTCGCGGGGCTCGTTTTTTCGGCGGTGGCGGTGGTCTTGATCCGCTTTTTCGGCAATCGGAAGGATTGGGAAAGCTGGCGTTCGCCCTTGGACCGCAAGGTGGTGCCCTGGCTGCTGGGGGCGGCGCTGTTCGGCCCCGTGATCGGAGTGAGTTGTTTCCAATGGGCGCTGCAGGACCTC
>JALRFZ010000406.1 GCA_023253615.1 Verrucomicrobiales bacterium
CAGGGATGCTCGTCGAAGCTGTAGCCGAGCCCCCGATGGGTCTTCACGGGATCGTAGGCGGGATCGATCGCGTGCATCTTTTTGCGCAGGGTCTTGATGTGGGCATCGACGGTGCGATCGAGCGCGGCCTCGGGTTCGTCCCAGACGAGGTCCATCAATTGATCGCGCGAATAGACACGGCCGGGATGGGAGAGAAACACTTTCAGCATCCCGAATTCGTACCGCGAGAGGCCGAGGTCGGTGCCGTCGAGCCGGGCCTGGTAACGATCGGTGAGCAGCTCGAGGCGGCCTTTTTTCATCACTTCGGGTGTCGCGGAAGCCACCGTGTCCCCGGTGGCGACCGCTCGTTTGCTGCGTCGCAGGATGGCCCCGACCCGGGCGGTGAGCTCGCGCGGGCTGAAGGGTTTCACGACGTAGTCGTCGGCTCCCAGTTCGAGTCCGACGACGCGATCGATCTCGCCATCGCGGGCGGTGAGAAAGAGCACGGGCACCTCGGACCCGCGCCGGATCTCGCGGCAGACCTCGAAGCCGGTGAGGTCGGGCAGACCGACATCGAGGATGACGATCGCCGGATCCCGTTCGCGGAAGATCGCCAGACCCGCCTCTCCCGTACCCGCGTGGACGGCCTCGAAGCCCGCCGACTCCAGCGCGTAGACGACGGTCTCGGCGATGGCCGGTTCGTCTTCGATGAGGAGGACGAGGGTGCGGCTCATGGTCGGATCGACGCGGCGATGAAAGAGGGTGCGATCCGCGATGAAACCCTGTCAGGTCGGGACGATCCCGGGATCAACTGCCCGGGAAGGGGGGGTGTACCTCGGGAAGTTGGCGGGGGTTGTATTTCTCGCCGGGATAGAAGAGGAAGCCGGGGTTCTCGCTGATGAGCTCGTATTTCGAAAGGCGGAACTCGGGGATGACGAAGTTCGAATTCGGATCGTAGATCTTCTGCCCGGTGAAGCTGCCCCAGATGCGGTATTCGTAATTGTGATCGTAACCGTGGACCTGGGCGACGCCTTCCTCGGGGACGCGGTCGGGCTGCTTGATGATGCTCTCGTTCATGATGACGAGTTTGGCGGTCGACCAGGGTTGGCCGGGCTGGCGGAGGTATCCCCAGAAGCGCGTCCCATCGGTCCACCAGCGGCGGCCGATGTAGTAGTTGCCCGGTGCCTCGGTGGCGATGATGGCGTTGCGGGCCTTCACCTGGGGATGGTTCAATTGCGAGGGCGTGAGCTGCCCCGCCACCGCACCGGATCCGCTCATGCCGGCACCACCGGTCGTACCCGTGGTGGTGCAGGAGGAAAGCAGGGCGGAGGCGGCGAGCGCGAGCGGGAGGAGTGCCAGTCTTTGAGCCAGGACAGCTTGGGAGCCTCCGGCGCGGTTCGGGAGATGTTTCATAGAGCGTTCCAACAAAAAAGCCTGGCAGGCTGGGTCAAAACGATAGGTCGATCCACGATATTAGTAAAATGGGGAATTTTTTAGAATTACCTCCGATTTCGCTCCTGTTTCTCAAAAGTGGGAAGAATTTCGGCCTGAATCCACGCGAAAGCGGCCTCCATGCCCTGGTTTTGATAAATTTCCCCGATCTTCGCCTCGACGGAGGTGGGATTGCCGAAGCAGGCGAGGAATTGGTTCGAGGTCATGCGTCGCTGGGTCTCACCGCAGACGGTGCCCCTCTCGCGGAGGATCCACTCGCGGGCGTAGAGGTCGAGGATGGTGTCGCCGATCCAGGCGAGGGCCTGCTCGCGGCGTTTCTCCCCGTCTTTGCGGCTCGGTTTCATGGAAGCTTCAACGTGCCGCCTGATCGCGACGGAAGGCTTCGAGGGCCTCGCTCGTGATGGTGTAGCGGGCCCCGCAACGCGGGCAACCGGCCGCGATGACCTCGCTGCCGCCGAAGACGGCCTCGAGCGATTCCTCGTTCATGTTCGCGATGATGGGATAGATGCGTTCGGGGCCGCAGCCGCAGTCGAAGCGGTATTGCCGCACCTCGAGGAGGCTCAGGGTTTCCGTTTGGTCGATCCCGCGGATCGCCTCCTCATCGAGGGCGTGAAGCCAATCGAGATCACATTCGGGCTGGGCGGAGATCATCACGAAATCGTCGCCTCCATGCCGGAAATACCGGGCGGGCCGCTGCTCGCTCTGGCGGTAAAAGCTCTCGGCGAGCTCGAAGAAGTCGAGGGAGTGCGCCTCGATGAGGCTCTGGCGGGGCTCGCGGCCGGCGACGCTGACCTGCGAGATGAAGAGATTTTGATCCCGCTCGCGCACGTCTTCGGTGAAGAGGCGGCCGACGAGATTCCCGGCCCGGTTGCTGCCGGTGAGGAAGACATTCTGCAGGGGATCCTGCCAGCTCAGGGTCCAGGCGATGGCTTCGTTCCACGGACGCGAGGCGAGGTGCAGGCCGAGGGCGGCGAGGCCGTCCTTGAGCAACAGATCCTGCTCGGGCCGGTGGCGGATGCCGTGCTGCATGAGGTGCAGGTAGAAATCGGTGTAGATGGGCGTGAAGTCGCCGCGCACGAGGAGGGCGTTGCGTTCGCGCACGAAGTAGCAACGGATCTCGATGGCTTCGGGCACCGCGTCTGGGTCGGGATCTTCGGACATGGAAAAAAAAGGCGGCATCCGGGCCGCGGCACGGAGACCATACGTCCGCTTTCATCTCCACGCGAACGCGGACCCACGGAAAATGCGGATTGAAACCCTGACGGGGAGAGTGTTAGAAGGAGCGTCCTCATGAACGAAACCGCTTTGATCGAGGTGCTCCGGAGCGGCACCGACCTTTCCCGCGTCAGCGACAGCTCGCTCGCCGGGCTGGCACGGGGTGGCACCGTGCGCGAGCCGGTGGTCGGCTCGGAGATCGTGCGCCAGGGCGAGACCAGCCAACAGATCTGGATCCTCCTGACGGGAGAGCTGGAGATCCTCATCGACGGCGAGGTGGTGAACCGCATCACCTCTCCCGGCGAGGTCGTCGGCCAGATCAGCGCGGTCTCGATGATCCCGGCGACCGCCACGGTGCGCGTCGCCACGCCCTCGACCTGCCTCTGCGTGCCGCATCGCGCCCTGCACCTGCTCTTCGGCGCGCATCCGGATCTCGCGGAGGCGCTCCTGCGCTCGATGGCGAAATATCTGGGATCGCGCTGAGGCGGGCACGGCACCTCAGGCGACGACGCCTTCCTTCATCTCCTGCGAGAGCTGGAAGAGACGATGGACCTGCTTCAGCGGGATGTGGGCGATGTCGGTGCGGCGCTCGCCGCCGAGAAGCAGGGAGAAGGTGCCGAGCCCCTTGCCCTCGTCGCGCATCAGGGTGTTCGTCACGGCCTTCCACGGATGGGCCTCGAGCTCGTAGCCCTTGCGGTTTTCCGTCATGATGAAAAGATGGCGGTCTGTCAGGATGACGCACTGTTTCGTCTTGCTGAGGAGGCCGGCCTTGGCCTGCACCGCGATGTAATAGATGCTCTCGCCCTGGCCGACGATGTTCGACACTTCACGGAAGGCGATGCCGACGCGCTGGGTGTCCTGGCCATCGTCCACAAAATGGGTGATCTGCTCCTGGATCTCGAAGACTTCATGGAGCGGCTTCCACTCGCCGATGCCGTCGTAGTAGACAAAATCGTTGATCCCGATCTCGTCCGCATTCAGCAGGGCGAGGAGATCCTCCTCGTTGTAGGGCCCCCGCGGATCCCGCTCGCCGCGCTTGAGAATGGAAAATAAAATTCCTGGATACGGGGCGGTCTCGGATTCGCTCATGGATGGGGGACGCTGGATGTATTTACAATGTGAGTGAATCGCCGGATTTCAGCAAGATCAAAATCGTGGTGGACCCCGTCCGGCGAAAAAAAGTCCGTCCTTTCTCACTCCGTGAGCCTGAGCCACTCGGAAGGCATGCGGCGGGGCCGCCCCTCGGGCAATTGCACGAGCGCGACGATCTGGGTCGCCGCCGCAACCGGCCTTGCCTCGCCGCCCGGGGCGGTGGCGGAAAGCCGGAAGGCACAGGTCGCCCGCACCTTTTCGACGGCGACGAGGCTCGCGACGACGCGGATTTCATCGCCGAGGCGGGCCGGGGCGCGATAATCGATCTCCGTCCGCACCACCGCGAGGAACAGCCCCGTGTCCATCATCCCTGCCGCGGGCATCCCGAGTGCGGCGAAGAGGGCGGTGCGCGCTTTCTCGACGTAGCGCAGGTAGGCGATGTTCGAGACGACGCCACCGCAATCGGTGTCGTAGAAAATCACGGTTTCGGAAATCTCGGCGTCAATCATAGGGGGGGGTGGAGTGGCTCTTTTGGAAATCCCGGCGGCGCGGCAGTGCGGCATGGACAGCCCGGATCGCAAATGGTAGCATCCCGCGCGTGTACTCCAGCATGAAATCGCCCGGGAGCCCCTCCGCGCCGCGCCTCCGGCGCGGGCGCCGCTTCGCGCTCGTCGCTCTCGCACTCGTCACGGCCGGCACGGCGACGGTGCGGGCCTACGATCCGCCCGGGATCGGCCCCGGCCTTTTCTCCGCCGACGGCATTTTTCTGGCCGCCGAAGACCGTTCGAGCCTGCTGGAAGCGCTGGCCGCGATCGGATCCAATTTCCCCGGAAACGCGCGCGTGGATGATGATCTCCGCGAAAAGGCGCTCGCTCTCGCTCTCCGCCTCGATCCGCTCCACCACCATTCCCGCGCCGCCTACCGCGATCTCGCCAAAGGAATGATGCCCCCGCGCACGGCCTTTTTCGACAGCCTCGCCACGGTCTCGGAAACGCTCTGGACGATCGGCAACCGCCTCGCCTCCCCGCCACACGATCCGGAAGAGTTGAGCCTCGCCGCCTACCTTCTCGAACTTTCCCTCCTCACCCATCCCGAACCGCCCGCGGACCGGCTCGAGACCTTTGCGACCGTCTGCGAGAAGAAAGCCCCGGAGTGGGAGCCCGCCCTCACGCTCCAGCGCG
The DNA here is from genome assembly GCA_023253615.1 of Verrucomicrobiales bacterium. Lineage (GTDB taxonomy): Bacteria > Verrucomicrobiota > Verrucomicrobiia > Verrucomicrobiales > DEV007 > Arctic95D-9. The sequence goes on from JALRFZ010000406.1 coordinate 4,920, forward strand.
AATCCAACCGCTCGACCGATCGCGCCCAGGGGCTCTTCCGGGAATCGATGGAGCGGCTTCGTGAAAAGCGACGCGAGACACTCGTCGCCAACCGCACCGCACCGGGCACCCCGGCTCCCGGGGGCGGCGCGCCATCCACCCATGCCGGTCCGGCACCCGATGGCGCCCCCGTTCCTCCTTCCCGCATGTCCGATCGCCCGCCGATCGAGACGATGACGGTCTCGATCGCCACGGTCCGGCAAGTGGTGGGCACGGCTCCCACGCCGATGGCGGGCATCGTCTCCCTGGTTCACCGCGCCCCCGTGAACGGGATCGAACGCAAGCTCGTCGAGGATAGTGCCACATCAGGCGCTTTTCCCCTGGTCCCGTCGGATGAGGAAATCCCCTTGAATCCCCTCACCCTGCCCCTCTCCACCCTGCCCGGCCGCAGTTGGACGGCCGGAGCGGTCGGCGAAGTCCGCTTCACCCCGAACGCACCGCCGCCGGGGGCGCGCCGCCTCCTGCGCACCGACGCCGCCCTGCCGGCGCTCGCGCTGATCGACAGCGTCCTCTCGCGGCAGCCGGTCAATGAATCCTTCGTGCTGCTGGGTGAGATCAACCCCGCCACGCTCCAGGTGGAACTGCCGGGCGATCTCCTCGCGACCCTCGAAGCCGCCGCCTCTCTTTCCCGCCCCTACGTCCTCGTCCCCGCCGGTATCGGCGAGCCGCTCGTCGCCTATCTCCAGAAGTCGAATCAGCTCGATCTCCTTTTCCGCACCGAGTTGATCACTTACTCGGAGGTCGCCGAGGCCGTCGCCCGGCTCACCTCGCCGACCGATCCGGCCCTTGTCGCCGCCTCCGCGGTGTTCGCCGAGATCCACGCGGTCTCGCAGCGGCCCGATCCGGCGCAGCGCGTCGCCCTCGAGGATCTCGCGGGAATCGCCTCGGCCCAGGAAAAGCTGCGTGGCATCCTCGCCGGCGTGCCCGCCCACCTCGGTGCCCGCGCCATGCTCGAGTACGGGACCCGGCCGGTCACCCCCGAGATCCTCCTCTCCCGCTACGCGACGCAGATCGACGTGGTGGTGGAGCCCTTTCTCGCCATTGACGAGATCGACGGAGATTTCAACGGACTGAAAGCCGCGGTGGAGGCGAGCGACGCGCAGTTTCTGAAGCTTCGCGCCGAGATCCCGCTGGAGGCGCGCAACCTCCTCGGGGCCGCCGAAAAGCTCGTCGAAGCCGCCGAGCGTTATCTGGAGATGACGAACAAGACCAGCTCGATCGGCGAACAGCGCCTGCGCGAGGCCCGCGCCGCGATCGCCGCCTTCAAGAGCGAGAAATCGCGCCTGGGACTGGAGTCGGCTTCATCCCTGTGACGACTTCCGCCGCCCCTCCGGGACCGGCCTGGACCGTCCGGGTCGATCGCGCCAGCGCGTGTTCGCGATAGCGGCGCTGCATGCAGGCCGGCCATTCGCCGAAGTTCGCCGGAGCCACCGGCACGGAAAGATTCGAGGGGATCCCGTTCATCGGAGCACACATGGGAGTTCGGAGGTCCGGAGTTTCGCCTCAATGCGGCGCGAAACGGCGCAGCAACTCATCGCGCCGCAGGCGCGCCTCCACCACGTCGCGGGTCCGGAGCGACACGCGCACGCGCTCGGCCGTGTAGTCCGGACGATGCAGGGTGAAGTGACACCACCATGTGCCCCGGTTGTTCCAGAGGTGGTGATCGGGATTCTCTTCGGTAGTGCGCACCGCGAGGGTTCCGTTGAGAACGGGGGCGCTCGCGCCGCCGTGTTCTTCGAGCAAGTCGAGATAGGTCATATGATGCAGTTTCCGTGGGATTCAGTTACCGCATCAGGTCTGGGATTCGCCGCGTCGCGCGGGTCATTCCCCGGAGAACTTCCTGTTCGGACCCGAAAGTCCGCACATCGGAGGCTGCCGCGGTCTCCCGCGCCAACATCCAAGGCACCTTGGCTTCTCCAAGCCCGGTTGCCGGACCCGACTCTCGCCGGGCCACTCCTGATGCTGGGCCATTTTTCCTCATTCGGGATGTCTTCGCAAGCAGGTCTTTTGTCATACGCCGCCAAAAATGAGGGAAACTTTCGCTTGCGACGACCGCGAGCTTCGATTAAAACGCATCTATGAATCGTGATTTATTGATTTGTATTTTTGGTCTGACCGGGGCCGCCACCCTTCTCCCGGCCCAGGAGGCCGTCGTCTCCACCTTGGTGGATCCCGTCGCCACCCTCGATGTGACCACGGTCGAGGCCAACGGCCCCGACCGCAGCGTCATCCTCCGCGAAGAGATCGTGCAGGAGGCCTACACCCCGCTCATCGCCACCAAGACGATCGAGACCTCCGGGGTCCGTCGTGAATTGCTTCCCTCGGTCGACACGATTTCCGGGGCCGAGCTGCGCACCTCGCAACGCCGCGATCTTGGTGACGTCCTCCAGCACACCGCGGGCGTCCATCTCGTCCAAGCCGGACAGACAGGATCGCAGAGCTCCCTTTTCATCCGCGGGATGGAGAGCAACCATGCCGTCATCCTTCTCAACGGACGCCGTCTCCCCCCCGGCCTCGCCGGACTTTACCAGCTCGAATACCTCGATGTCTCCACCCTCGAGTCCGTGCAGATCCTCCGCGGTGCCTCCAGCTCGCTCTATGGATCGGATGCCCTCGGCGGTGCGATCGACCTGCGCTCCACCGATGCCCGCTACATCACCGAAGACACCCTGAATTCCTTCGTCGAGGCCGGCTCGTTTTCCACCTTCCGCACCGGCCACAAACTCGCCGTCCGCGATGGCCGCCTCTCTTTCGCGCTCGACACCGCGTGGGTCGAAACCGCGAATGATCGTCCCCGCTCCGACTTCGAAAACGGCGTGGTGCGCGGCAATGTCGCCTACGAGATCGCCAACGGCGTCTACTTCGACGTGCTCGGCTACATCCAGGATTCCTTCCTCGAGGTGCCGGGCTCCTCTCTCAGTCCGGCCTTCCCCGAGACGCAGCTCAACGACAACCAATCCTCCCTTTTCTCGCCGCGCTTCAGCATCCGGCGCGACGACTGGGATTTCTCGACCTTTTACAGCCACTCGCAGAACGAACTGCGGGCCACGCGCGACGTGAACGGGCTCGACAGTCTCCTCGAGCAGACCGGTCGTGAATTCGAAGCGGTCTTCAACTGGCATCCTGACAAAGACGCCACCTACACGCTCGGTCTCGGCCATTACACCTACGAATTCGACCGCACCCCCATCCTTCCCGGTCCCTTCAACCTGCCGAGCGCCTTCGACTACGGCTATGGCAGCGTCTTCACCCAGGCCGATCTCGGGCTGCCCGCGGATTTCCACCTCCTCGCCTCGGGGCGCTACGACCAGCACGACTCCTTCGAGAGCAAAGCCACCTGGACGGTCGCCCTCGATCGCACCTTCGAGGCCGCCGGCACCACCCTCTTCGCCAAGGCCGGCAGCGGATACAAAGCCCCGTCCGGCCAGGATTTCATTTTCCTCGCCCCCACCATCGATCCTTCGACCCTGCTGCCGGAAGAGAGCCTCACCCGCGAATTCGGCGTGCGCCAGCAGGTCCTCAACGAACGCAGCTCGGTCGCCCTCACCTATTTCCAAGCCGACATCGACAACCTCATCGACGTGGATCCCTTCACCTTCGTCAATCCCGCCATCGTCGACACCGAGACCTCCGGATTCGAGCTCGAGGCCGTCGTCTCGCCGACCGAGGGCCTCCGTTTCTACACCAACGCCACCTGGCTCGATGCCACGATCACCGACGGCCAATATCTCGGCGGTTTCGGCGGCAATCCCGGTGACAAACTGCCCCGCCGGCCCGATTTCGCCCTTTCCGGCGGCGTCGTCGTCAGCGGCGACCGCTGGCAGCTCGGAGCCGAGGTCACGGGAGCCTACGATCGCCTCGATTCCCCCGGGGTCATCCTCGACGACTACACCGTCGCCCGGATCTTCGGCAGCTATGAGATCAACGACCGCCTCGAGATCTACGGACGCCTCGAAAACGTCTTCGATCTCGACTACGAGACCACCCGGGGCTATGAGGCCGCCGGATTCGGCGCCTTCGCCGGACTGCGTTTTGTCTGGGGAGATTGAGAACGCCTTCGTGATCCCAGATCCCCGACCACGCCTCCGGATCGCCAGAGAGAAAAACCTTTTGAAACGCCCGGCTTTTCTGCCATGCTCCCAAGGCCCATTTTCCTCCGGGCCGTCTCCTCCCATGGGCAGAACACGGAACAAGGCGATCCTCGCGCTCGAGGACGGGACAGTTTTTCACGGCACCGGCTTCGGGGCCTCCACGACGCATACGGGCGAGGCCTGCTTCAACACGTCGATGACGGGCTATCAGGAGATCCTCACGGACCCTTCCTACCGCGGTCAATTCGTGACGATGACCT
>JALRFZ010000529.1 GCA_023253615.1 Verrucomicrobiales bacterium
GACGGAGCATGACGCCCCGTGGAATGTCATCGTTTACGACGATCCCGTGAATCTGATGAGCTTTGTCACGCTGGTGCTGAAGCGCGTCTTCGGCTACCCGCAGGAGAAGGCGGAGGCGCTGATGCTGGAGGTGCATCGCAACGGCCTTTCCGTGGTCTGGTCGGGCGAGCGGGAGAAAGCCGAGCTCTACGTGCAGCAACTTCAGTCGCACCAGTTGCTGGCGGCGATGAAGAAGTCTTGAGGGGGGGATTCCACCGCCTCTCCGGTATTTGGAGACCCATTGCCGACGCGGGATACAATCGTGCCACCTTGCGGTGGGCCTGGATATGCGTAGATTCCCTGAATGAGCGTTCTAACAGATCGCATTTTCAGGGAGATCGAATCCGTACCGGAGCCGATCCAAGCCGAAGTCCTGGACTTCGTCCTTTTCGTCAAGGCGCGGAATGCCAGTGCTCAAGCCTCCCCGGCGATCCGGCGAACGCCCGGAGTGTGCGGCGGAGATGCCTGTATTCGCATGACCCGCATCGCCGTCTGGATGCTGGAAGAAGCACGGCGCTCGGGAATCAGCGATGCCGACCTTCTCTCCGACTACCCCGATCTCACCGAAAGCGATTTGGCAGCCGCCTGGCAGTATGTCAAGGCGCATCGGGAGGAAATCGAATCCGCCCTTGCCGCCAATCACGCCGCCTGATGGCCGCGATCTACGCCAACGAGAACTTCCCTCGAAGGGTCGTGGATGCCTTGATCGCGCTGGGGCACGATGTCCTCACCTCGCAAGAGGCAGGTCGCGCCCATCAGATGGTTCCTGATGAAGAGGTGCTGAGCTTTGCCGTGGAGCAAGGCCGGGCGGTCTTGACCCTGAATCGGCTCGATTTCTTCCGTCTGCATCGTCAGACCAATGGACAACACAAGGGGATCATTGCCTGCACCCGCGACGATGCCGATCCATCTCGTTTTGCCCGACGGATCGATGCGGTGATTGGTTCGGTAGAGTCTCTGGAGGGCCGGTTATTGCGCGTGGTGCGCCCCGCCTTGTGACCCCAATTACGGCTGAAGTTCCTCTTTCACGTTGTCTCGGGCGCTTTGTAAACTGCCTCCCGGCAGATCCATCACGGATGAAACCGGAAGTGCCCGAGCACTTTCCACTGGCCGATCCCCTTCGTCAGCTCGGGACCCGATCCGATGTTGTGCACGAACGTATCTTCGGCCACGACCATGCCGATGTGCCAGAGTCCGTTGCCATTGAGATCCCAGGTCACGAGATCGCCGGGAAGGAAGCGTCCCTTCTCCGCCCCCTTCACCTCCGCGCCTTGCCGACGGAAATAGGCCTCGAGATTCGGGACGCGGCGGTGGTCGATGTTCTTGTCGGGGCGCTTCAGGCCCCAGAGTTTCGGGTAGGCGGAAAAGGCGGCCTTCATGTCCTCGTGCACGAGTTTCTGCAGATCGATCCCGAGGGCGCGGTAGGCGCGGATGACTTCATCCGTACAGACCCCGGTGTCGGCAGGGACGTCGCCGCCGGGATAGTCGAGGACGACGTAGGCGGGGTCGTAACGAACCGTCTGCGTGAGCCGATGCTCCGCGGCCTTCACCAGGCGTTCCGCAAAATCCGGACTGCCCTCGGCATCCTGGGCACCGAGAACACGACTCAACACCCAGAGACAGAAGAGAATGAGCGCGAGGTATTTCATGGCGTCCTTTACGAAGAGACGCCCGGAATCCTTTCACGTTTCAAAAAACTTTACCCCGAATCCATCGAGTACCCGAACGGGCCGGACCTACCGATCCGTCCGGAGTCCCGCGTGATGCCGCATTGGTGCTGTGGATCACTTCGGAGAAAGGAGCGAATGCCCGGTCATCTCCGGGGGCGCCGCGACGTCTAACAAAGCCAGAATCGTCGGGGCGATGTCGGCGAGGATGCCTTCGCTGAGATTCAATCCATCGGCATCGTCGCCCACATAGATGAGCGGCACCGGGAAGGTGGTGTGCGCGGTCTGGGGCGAGCCGTCCTCGTTGATCATCTGCTCGCAATTGCCGTGGTCGGCGGCGATGAGGAGGCATCCTCCCAGCTCGAGCACCTTGCCGACGACGCGTTCGACGCAACGATCGACACACTCGACCGCCCGGATCGCCGCGGGCACGTTGCCCGTGTGGCCGACCATGTCGGGGTTGGCGTAGTTCACGATGATCAGATCGTAGTCGGCGGCCCGGTCGAGGATGGTCTGGGTGACGCCTTCGGCGGACATCTCGGGTTTCTCATCGTAGGTCGCGCAATCCTGCGGCGACTGGAGCATCTGGCGATCCTCTCCCGCGTTCGGCTCTTCGACGCCGCCGTTGAAGAAGAAGGAGACGTGCGGATACTTTTCCGTCTCAGCGACACGGAGCTGTTTCAATCCGGCCGCCGCGACGACTTCGCCGAGGGTGTTTTTCAACTCCATCGTTGGAAAGACGACAGGGCATCCATAGGTCTCGTCGTACTCGGTGAGGGTGTAGAACGAGATCTTCGGGAACCCACCCCGATCAAAGCCGGCGAAGTCCTCCTTCAGAAAAGCGAGACTGAGTTGGCGGGCGCGGTCGGCGCGGAAGTTGAAGAAAAGCACGACGTCCCCGTCGCGAACGCGGCGCTCATCGGCGTGGCCGAAGACGAGCGGCTTCATGAATTCATCGGTCACCTCGTCGCCATATTTTTCGGCAATGGCGGACGAGGGCGCGTCGCTGCGAGCCTCGCCCTTGCCGAGGACGATGGCATCCCAGGCGAGCTGGGAGCGTTCCCAGCGCTTGTCACGGTCCATCGCGAAATAGCGGCCGATGACGGTGGCGATTTTCGCCCCGGAGGGAACGAGCTTTTCTTCACAATAGGCGAGATAGCCTTTGCCGCCGGTCGGCGAGGTATCGCGTCCATCGGTGATGGCATGGACCATGATATCGTTCACCCCGGCGGCCTTGGCGGCGTCGGCGAGGGCGACGAGGTGATCCTGGTGGCTGTGCACCCCGCCGTCCGAGACGAGTCCGAGGAGGTGGAGCCGCGAACCGGTCGCCTTCGCGAAAGCCTCCTGCAGCACCGCATTGTGGGCGAGATCGCCATCGACGATGGCTTTGTTGATGCGGGTGAAATCCTGATAGACGATGCGCCCGGCCCCGAGATTGAGGTGGCCGACCTCCGAGTTGCCCATTTGGCCATCCGGCAGACCCACGTCCATGCCCGAAGTGCGGAGCTGCGACACGGGATATTTCTCGTGGAGCGAGCGGGTGAAAGGGATGTTCGCGAGGCGGGGACAGTCCCCGTAACGCTCCGCGTTTTCCGGCCCGGCGGGATTGTCGCCCCAGCCGTCGCGGATGATAAAAACAACAGGTTTCTTCGCCATAGATGGGGAGTGATCGGACAGGATGGCCCCCGGTGCAAGTGAATCGAGTCCCTCCCCGGCATCCATGTTCGGGAAAATGGTCCGATTTTCCCGCCATTTCGCGATTGCCAAGGCGCGGCCTTGCCTGTTTGATGGGCGCGTCAGCTTCCCCGCCGCCCGCATGACGGATCACCCCTCCGCCCCCTCTCCCGCCAGTCCGGCCCCGGCCTCGAAGGCGCGCACTTTTTTAAATCGCTCGATCAGCACGGTCATCCTCGTCGCCCTGATCACGCTCGCCTTCTGGCTCTCGCAGCCCTGGATCCTTTTCGCCCTCTTCGCAATCCTCTCGCTCGGGGCACTCTCCGAGTATTTCCGGCTCTTCAGCGATCCGGGCTTCCGCCGCTTCCAGATCCAGACCTTCGGCGTGGCCATCGCCTACCTCGCCCTGCTTTTCGCTCCACACTGGGGTTTTGAAAAAGACTGGCATGGAGAACTCGATGGTCTCGCCATCGCCACGCTCATGATCCTGATGGTGCTTTTCCGCGTGCGCCATCCGCTGGCGGGTTTCCGCTCGCTCGATGAAATCTCCGCGACCCTCCTCGGGTTTGTCTATTGCGTCATCCTCTTCGCCTTCATTCCGAAGATTTTCCTCCTGCCCGTGGAAACCGCGCAAGGTCTGCCCGCCGCGAGCTTCTACCTCATCCACCTCGTCGCCGTGACGAAAATGACCGACACCGGGGCCTACCTCGTCGGCTCCCTCATCGGCAAACAGAAGCTCGTCCCGCATGTCAGCCCGGGCAAGACCTGGCAGGGCTTCTGGGGTTCGCTCGTCTTCGCGGTCGGTGGCAGCTACGCCGCCTGGTGGCTGCTGGGCGACCGGGTTCCCCTCCTCGACGTCGTCTCGGCCGGGATCCTCGGGCTCGTCCTCGCCCTCGTCGCCGTGCTCGGCGATCTCGCCGAATCGATCATGAAGCGCAGCCTCGCGGTGAAGGATAGCGGCCACGTCATGCCGGGGATCGGCGGCTTCCTGGATCTGATCGACTCGATCATCTTCACCGCACCGGTCTATTATTTCTTCCTGCGCCTCGCCGCCTGATCCCTCCGCATGTCCGATCCGTCCCGACCGAAGAATGTGGTGGTGTTAGGCTCGACCGGCTCCATCGGAGAGAGCTCCCTGAAGGTGGCGCGCGATCTGCCCGGACGCATGAAGCTGGTCGGCCTCGCCGCCGGACGCAGCGCCGACGCCCTCGCCGCGCAGATGGCCGAGTTCGGCATTCAACAGGGTTGCCTTTACGACCCGACAGGGTTGAATCGGGTCCGCGCGGCCCTGCCGGACGACGTCGTCCTGCACAGCGGCGAGCAAGGCCTGATCGAGCTCGCGACCCTGCCCGAGGCGGACCTCGTGCTCATCGCCATCGTCGGTGTCGCGGGGCTCAAGCCCGCCCTCGCGGCGATCGAGGCGGGGAAGGACATCGCGGTGGCTTCGAAGGAGATTCTCGTGATGGCCGGAGAAGCCGTCATGACCGCGGCGCGCCGGAAGGGGGTGAAAGTGTTGCCGGTCGACTCGGAGCACAACGCGATTTTCCAATGCCTCGAAGGGAGATCGTCCGATGAGGTCTCGCGGCTGATCCTGACCGCATCCGGCGGCCCTTTCCGCAAGCTCCCGGCGGCGGACCTGCCCGGGGTGACAGTGGCCCAGGCCCTCAAACACCCGACCTGGGAGATGGGGAAAAAGATCACGATCGATTCGGCGACGCTTTTCAACAAAGGCCTCGAGATGATCGAAGCACGCTGGCTCTTCGATATCGGGATGGATCGTGTCGACGTCATCGTCCATCCGCAGAGCATCATCCACAGCATGGTCGAATTCATCGACAGCTCCGTGCTCGCGCAACTGAGCACGACGGACATGTGCTTCCCGATCCAATACGCCGTGACCTGGCCGGAGCGGGTCCCGAACAGCCTGCCGCCGCTCGATTTCGCGAAGCTGGCGAAACTCGAATTCGAAGCACCGCGTTGGGAGGATTTCCCCGCGCTGAATCTTGCCAAGGAAGCCGGCACCGCCGGAGGAACGCTCCCGGCCGTGCTCAATGCGGCGAACGAGATCGCGGTAAAAGCTTTTTTGGAAGGTCACTTGAGCTTTCCGGGAATCTGGGAGACCGTCGCGGAGACGATGTCGGCGCACCGCACCCTGGCGCATCCCTCGCTCGATGAAATCGTGGCGGCGGACCTCTGGGCGCGGCAAACGGCGAAGTCTCACCTGACACGAACATGAAAAAGGCTTCCTCGGCGAAGAAAAACGCCTCCAAGAAACCGGCCAAATCCAAGGTCCCGAAACCATCCCGGCCCGCCACGCCGGGCCGCGTCTGGGTGGGGCTCGACCTCGGTGGCACGAAGATGCTCGCGAATGTCTTCGACGACCAATACCGCGTCCTCGGCCGGGCCAAACAAAAGACCCATGGCGCGAAGGGTGCCCGTACGGGACTGAAGCGCATGGTCGAGACGGTCGCCGATGCGCTCGCGGATGCGAAGGTCAATCCATCGCAGCTCGCCGGGATCGGAGTGGGTTGTCCCGGTCCGATCGATCCGAGCCGCGGCATCATCGTGGAAGCCCCGAATCTGGGCTGGCACAACGTGTCGGTGGAGGCGCATCTGGGCAATGCCTTCGGCGTCCGCGCCGTGATCTGCAACGATGTCGATGCCGGAGTCTATGCCGAATACCAGGCCGGTGCCGCGAAAGGCGCACGCTGCGCGGTCGGTATTTTCCCGGGCACGGGAATCGGTGCCGGTGCGGTGATCGAAGGACGTCTGCTCCAGGGATCGACCCTTTCCTGCATGGAGCTCGGCCACATTCCCCTCTTCCCTGAAACCTCGGGGCAGGGAGAAGACGGCACCACGCTTGAGACGGAATGTTCGCGCCTGAAGATCGCAATCGAAGCGGCACGCGCCGCTTATCGCGGGCAGGCTCCGGCACTTTTCGCCGCTTGCGGCACCGATATCTCGAAGATCACCAGCGGTGCCCTCGCCAAGGCGATCGCGGCTGGCGATACGGAGATCGAAAACATCGTCCGGCGCGCCGCGACCCTGCTCGGCTGCGGCGTCGCGACAGTCGTGCATCTCCTCGCCCCGGATGTGATCGTCCTGGGTGGCGGCTTGGTCGAGGCAATGCCGAAACTCTACCTGGAAGCGGTGCGGAGATCGACCCTCGCCCGCATCCTCGGCCCTTATCGGAAAAGCCTGAAGATCGTCACCGCGACCCTCGCGGAGGGATCGGGCTCGATGGGGGCGGCGGCCTGGGCGCGCAAGACGATCGAAGGCTGATCAGGGCTCGAAGGGACGAGCCACAAGAAGCATCGGAGGCTGCGTCGCCACCGGAGGCGCCGCTGCAGGTACAGGTGGCTCCAGCTGTGGCAGCAGGACATTGCGCCAGAGGCGGTATCCCTTTTCATTCATATGGATCCCGTCGATGGTGAACCATTCGGCGCGCGGTTGGCCGTTGGGTCCGAGCATGTGGGTATGGGTGTCGACAAACGTGACCTGCCCGAGCGCGGCGGCCTCGGCGGCGATCATGGCATTGGCTTTGCGCACCGCGCCGATGCGGACCCGCCGGGTGGGAATGAGGTTCGGTTTGATCGAAATCACAAAGACCTGCACCCCGGGAATCGCCTTTTTCAGCGCCACCGCCACCTCGCGGAACTGACCGGCGACTTTTTCGGGGGATCGCATCCACGCGATGTCGTTGTCGCCCGAATAAATCACGTAGCGTTGGGCGGGGTATCTCGCGGCCCATTCCCCGACGTTGGCGACGAGGTGGGAGTAGGTCGTGCCCGCTTTGCCCAGATTCAGCACCTGATGACCCACGAAATCCTGCGGCAGCGTTTTCCAGAACTCAATGCTGGAACTGCCGATGAAAACGATCGTGCGCGGATCGAAACGACCGGCCTCGGCGCGGGCAAAGGCGGGAAGGAGCAGGGAGAGGGTGAGGAGCCAGAAAGATCGCGGAGGCATGACTTCCTAATATCACTCAGAAATTATAATAAGTAAAACTTAAGGATTTCTCACTACGGTTCGTCCAAAACCATCTTGCGGAAGTTCCTTGCCAGAGAGAAAGTGCCACTTTAGTATCACTTCATGAAAGTCGAGTTGGTCACCAACCTCAAACGCAAGGCGACGGAAATTCTTGGCGAACTGGCGGTGGATCGCGAACCCGTTCTCATCACCCAGCATGGTCGGCCGGCGGCCTATCTTCTGGATGTATCGACCTTCGAAGCGATGAACGAGCGGATCACCCTCCTCGAAAACATCGCGCGAGGGGAAAGGGCCATCGAAGAAGGTCGCGTCGTGCCCCACGAAGAGGCAAAACAGCGAATGAGACGATGGCTCGAGTGATTTGGACCGAACCAGCTTTGTCCGATCTCGACGGGATCGCCGACTACATCGCGCTAGATGATCCGGCAGCGGCAAAACGTCTCGTTCGGAAGGTCTTTTGCCGCGTCGAACAACTGATCGATCATACCGGAAGTGGCTCGATACCGCCCGACTTGCGCAAGCTGAAAAGCTACCGCCAGCTCGTCGAACCTCCCTGTAGGATTTTCTATCGACTTTCCGGAGAGGATACGGTCTACATCGTCCATGTCATGCGGGGAGAGATGATCTTAAAGCGAAGCAATCTCAAACGAAGCTGACCCAGTCCCATGAACAAACCGCGCCCCTTCGCCACCACGCCCCCATCCCTCACCGGCATGCCTCCGGGCATTCCCTACATCATCGGGAACGAGGCGGCGGAGCGCTTCAGTTTCTACGGGATGAGGACCATTCTCACGGTCTTCATGGTGAACTACCTCTGGATCATGGGTGACGTCGCGGGCACGCGTCTGAGCGACGCCGAAGCGACGCGTCGATTCCACGATTTCGTCTCGCTCGTCTATCTCACGCCGCTTTTCGGCGCGCTCATCGCGGATTTTTTCTTCGGGAAATACCGCATCATCATGTGGCTGTCCGTGGTCTACTGCCTCGGCCACGGAGCCCTCGCCCTGATGGGGCTGGCGGGTGAAGCGGGCACCTGGCTGATGGTGGGGCTTTGGCTCATCGCGATCGGATCAGGTGGCATCAAACCCTGCGTCTCGGCGCACGTCGGTGATCAGTTTGGAAAACAGAACCGACACCTTCTTCCCCGCATCTTCAACTGGTTCTACTGGTCGATCAATCTCGGGGCCTTCGCCTCGACCCTGCTGACGCCTTGGCTCCTCGAATGGTACGGTCCGCACTGGGCCTTCGGCGTGCCCGGCGTGCTCATGGCGCTGGCCACCTTGGTCTTCTGGATGGGACGCTGGAAATTCGTCCATGTCCCCGCCCGTGGTCTTCATGTGCTGAGCGAGATGTTCAGCCGCGACGGGCTCTTTGCGATCGGAAAGCTCTGCGCGATCTACGCCTTCGTCGCGATCTTCTGGGCTCTCTTTGATCAGAGCGGTTCCTCGTGGGTGCTCCAGGCGGAAAACATGGACCTGCGCTGGCTCGGCGTCACCTGGTTGCCCAGCCAGATTCAGGCGCTGAATCCCATCCTCATCCTCACCTTCATCCCGCTGTTTTCCTACGTGGTCTACCCTTTCATCGACCGCTTTTATCCGCTGACGGCCCTGAGGAAGATCGCGATCGGGCTTTTCATCATGGTGATTTCCTTCGTACTCGTCGCCATCGCCCAGATGAAAATCGACGCGGGAGGGACCCCCTCGATCTCCTGGCAAATCGCCGCCTACGTCGCCCTGACCGCCGCCGAAGTGATGGTCTCGATCGTCAGCCTCGAATTCAGCTACACTCAGGCGCCGAAGTCGATGAAATCGCTCATCATGTCGCTGTGGCTCTTCGCGGTCGCCTTCGGCAATCAGGTGACCGCACGGATCAACGACCTCATCCAGGTCGATACCCCCATCGCGGAAGTGAAAGCCACTGGCAACGAGGCCTCGCACGGCGGTTTTGATGAAAAGGTCGGGACGGAGGACGACCTGCTCCTCACCTTCGACGCCGATGGCAAACGCACCGACCTGCGTTTCGCGGGACGCGGGGATCTCGATTCGATCCTCTCCCGGGTCGAGGCGCATTTTCAATCCGGTGGTTTCGCGCTGCCCTCGCAGGCCGAAGGCGCGACTCTTGCCGGCGCGGTCACCGATCCCTGGGGCAATCCCTACCAATACCGCCTCATCAACCGCAACCAGGCCCGGGTCTGGAGCGCGGGCCCTGACAAAACCCTCATGACCGAGTGGGACCAGGGTGCGGTCCTCGTGGTGAGCCGCCCCGAAACCGGGGAGCCCTCCGCCTTGGCGAAGTTCTTCGACCGATTCCACCCCGAGCGCACCTGGCTCGATCGCCGTCGCGAGGCCCTCGGCCTGCCGACCGAAGCCGATCAGGCCGCGTCCGGACCGACGATCGCCCGCGACTACTTCGTCGGCGGATTGGTGAAGCTCGAAGGTGCCGCCTACTTCTGGTTCTTCAGCGGTCTGATGCTCGCGGCCGCCGTGCTCTTCCTGATCGTCGCGAAACTCTACCGACCCCGCGAATTCTTCCACGACGACGAGGAAGAAACCGAGGCCGAAGCCGAAGAGGAAGCGGCCGGACGCTGATCAGAGACCGATCACGTAAAGCCGCTTCTGCGAGATCTGCTCGGCCTCGGGCAGCGTGATCCAGCGCTCGAGGTAACGCTCGCCCCACGAGTCGGAGAAAGCGATCTCGTTGGTCTCGGCGTTGTAACCAATGATGATGACGACGTGGGCACGGCTCGTGTCGGGCGAAAGCTTCGGATCGGCGGCCGCGGCTACGACGGCGTTCTTGTGGGAATCCCACGAATCCTTTCGCGACTGGGTGCGTTCGGTGGAGATCTCGTTGAATTCCTCGGTGCTGAACATCGCCCAGATCATCGGAATGCCCGCGTCGATCGACTTCTGGATGTCGCGCATTTTCAACTCGCCATCGATCGTTTCGAAGGAGCGGCCTTTTCGTTTGATGTCACTGCCGATGTTGGAGAGAAGAATCTCGACAGAGGTACCGCCTCCCGCCTGGGTTTCCCCCGCCATCGCGAGGAGATACATGTCGGCGGGAATGCCGAGGAAACGCATGCAGCGTTCGGCTGTCGCCGGAACGCAATAGCCTTTCGGCCCCTGATCGACCATGGGAATGTTGGAAATGACGACGTCGCCGTTGTCGCGCTTTTCAATGAAGCTCCGCGCCCGCTCCCGGATCGTCGCATCGGATACACGGGCGGTGTTGCCCCGGTTGTCGGCAGCCTCGATCGTCTGCACCGCGAGCGACACGTATTCGTCCGGCACGTGCGAAAGGAGGAAGGCATGTCCGGCCCAATCCCATCGCTCGACTTCGACACGCGATTCTCCTTCCCCAAAGCGCTGCTTTTTCGAAGCCCCCAGGAGAGCGGAAAGTTTGCCGGAGATGATCTCGGCATCGTTTTCCATGATGAGGCGCACCCCCTCCATTCCCCCGGGCACCGGCTTGCCCTTGATGAAATGTTCCTCCCCTCCTCCGGCCGCGCCGAAGGAATCGCCTTTGTTGGCATAGACGATGGAAAGGCCGGTGACCTGTTCGTTTTCCCCATAGAGAGCCGCGGAGTGGGGGCGGGCCCCGAGGAAGCGGTACTCGGCGTCGGGGTAGGCCCGGTAGCTCTCGCCAATCGCGGTTTTCGATTCACGCGGCCAGTCGAGTCGGGCCGCGACCTCCTCGGGTTTGCTCGACCACAGCGTGTTTCCGGCGAAGAGCGGTTGGCCGATCGCCTCGTTGATCTGCTCGGTCGTGACGCCGCCGGTAGGGGCGAGGGCCGCCGGCATGGACGTCGGGCCGGATGGCACCGTTCCCGCGGCCGGCTTCCAGGTCGAGAGATCCTGCTGGTCCGCGGGTGAAAGCGAGGCAAGCGGCACCTCGAAGGGCTGTCCGTTCTCCAGTAAAATGGAGACCTTGCCCTCCACGACCGACACCACCTTCGCCCGGATCGCTTTGCCCGCGGAATTCGTCAGAGTCCGGAATTCCTCGGCCGCGGCCGGAAATCCGTTCATCCAGAACACTGCTCCGGCAATAACCACAAGACGGGTAATTTCCTTCATGGCGATGACTGTAGCGCCATTGCGCAAGTCCGGCAAGCTCACCTCAAGCGTCGCCACTTGCCCACGCAGCGACTCATTAAAAAGGACACCTGAGGAAAGCCCTCGGGAGGTTAATTTCAATAGGACAGGTCCACGGCAAGTTTTGCTAAAACAACGGTGTGGAAAACTCGCTCAGAAAACATCGGCCGGGAGGCCCGTGGCGGCACTTTCCGCGAGGGTGCCGAAGCTGGTTCGGCGGGGGTTCGAATCACCCTCCCGGCCGAC
>JALRFZ010000626.1 GCA_023253615.1 Verrucomicrobiales bacterium
GCAGGCGATGGGCGACGCGAAGCTCAAGGTCATCGCCGCCGAACTGATCTCACAGGTTAAGAAGAGCGTGACGATCGACTGGACCCTTCGCGAGAGCGCGAGAGCGAAGATCAAGGTGATGGTGAAGCGGATCCTGAACAAACACGGCTACCCGCCCGACCTGCAGGAGGAAGCGGTGAAGACGGTGCTGATGCAGGCGGAGCTGCTGTGTGCCGATTGGGTGTGAGCGGCCAACCGCGCTCTTGCCTCCGGCGTCCGTTTTCGCCACACTCCCCCTCATGCCGCCGCTCCGCGTTCTCCTCCTTTCGCTCCTCCTCCCCGTCGCCCTCGGCGCCGCCGACCGCCCCGACCTCGTCGTTTTCCTCTCCGACGACCACACCTGGCGCGACTCCTCGGTCTACGGATCGCCGGACATCCAAACCCCGAACATGGATCGGCTCGCCGCCGCGGGCATGACCTTCGACCGCGCCTACGTCGCCTCGCCTTCCTGCGCACCGAGCCGGGCCGCGCTGCTGACGGGACTGTGGCCGGCGAAGAACGGTGCCGAGGCGAACCACTCGCGGCCGCGGGCCGATCTGAAAAAGCTGCCCGCCTACCTGCAGGAGCTGGGCTACGAGGTCGTCTCCTTCGGCAAGGTCGGCCACTACCGTCAGACGCCGGAGTATGGTTTCGACCTCGCGAAGCATTTCAATTACCACGAGGACATCGCCATCCCCGAGGCGGTGAAATGGCTGCGGGAACGGAAGAGCGAAAAGCCGCTCTGTCTCTTTGTCGGATCGAACTGGCCCCACGTGCCCTGGCCGGAGGAGACGGAGGACATCGATCCGGCGAAGCTCGTCCTGCCACCCTATCATGTCGACAATGCCACGACCCGGGCGTGGCGGGCGAAGTATGTTGCCGCGATCGCCGAGCTCGATCGCGAACTCGGTCTCGTCTACGACACCGTGCGCGAGGTGCTGGGCGAAGACACTTTTTTCCTCCACACCAGCGACCACGGGGCGCAGTGGCCATTCGGCAAATGGACGCTCTACGACGACGGCGTCCGCACGCCCCTGCTCGTGAGCTGGCCGGGCCGGATCGCGGCGAACCAGCGCACCGACGCGATGGTCTCATGGATCGACATCCTCCCGACCCTGGTCGAGGCCGGCGGAGGCTCCGCACCGGCGGAGATCGACGGACGTTCCTTCCTGCCCGTGCTCGAGGGCAAGGCGGAGAAACACCGAGACTTCCTCTACACGACCCACAGCGGCGACGGAAATTTCAACGTCTACCCGATGCGTGGCGTCATCGACGAGGCCGGCGACAAATACCTCCGCAACCTGCACCCGGAGTTCCGCTTCCTCACGCACGTCACCAAAAACACCGGCGACAGCGGCTACTGGGATTCATGGCTCGACAGCGCCGTCTCCGACGCGAGGGCGCGGGCGATCGTGAATGCCTACCAGACCCGACCCGCCGCGGAACTCTATCAAACCGCCCACGATCCGTGGGAGCGCGACAACCTCGCCACCGATCCGCATCACGCCGAGCGGCTCGACGGGCTTTCCGCCAAGCTCGATGGCTGGATGGCGGAGACGAAAGATCCGCAGACGGTTTTCGGCGAGCCCGTCCGGATCGCGGCGGAGAAGCGGCCCAACGTCGTGATGGTCTTCGTCGATGACATGGGCTGGGGCGATCTCTCCTGCTTCGGCAACACGGAGATCCAGACCGAGGCGCTCGACCAGCTCGCGGCGGAAGGGATGCGTTTCGAGCGCTTCTACGTGAACTCGCCGATCTGCTCGCCCTCGCGCACCGCCCTCACGACGGGTCAATATCCGCAACGCTGGAGGATTACTTCTTTCCTCAACAACCGTCAGAACAACCACGAGCGCGGCGTCGCCCAGTGGCTCGATCCGGCGGCTCCGGTGCTGGCGCGGGAACTGCGCAAGTCCGGCTACGCCACCGGTCATTTCGGCAAGTGGCACCTCGGCGGGCAGCGCGACGTGGCCAACGCTCCGCCCATCACCGACTATGGCTTCGACCGCAGTCTCACCAACTTCGAAGGGATGGGCGCGAAGCTGCTGCCCCTCACGGTGACCCCTCGGAATCCCGAGCCGAAAAAAATCTGGGCCGATGCGGTGAACCTCGGCGAGCCGGTCACCTGGACGATGCGCTCGGAGATCACCGGTGGGTTTGTCAGGGAGGCGGTCCGTTTCATCGACCGGGCGGAAGCGACGGGGCAGCCCTTCTTCGTGAACGTCTGGCCGGATGATCCGCACGGGCCGTGGTTCCCCTCGCTCGAAAAGTGGTCGGAGGACAAGAGAAAGCGTTATCTCGGCGTCGTCGATGAGATGGACGAGCAGCTCGCTCCGCTCTTCGATCGCATCCGCAGCGATCCCGCCCTGCTCGAAAACACCCTGATCGTTTTTTGCTCCGACAATGGCCCCGAGGCCGGAGTCGGCAGTGCGGGCGTCTTGCGCGGGGCGAAGACCTGGCTGCATGAAGGCGGGATCCGCTCGCCCCTGATCGTGTGGGGACCCGGTCTGATGGCTGAGGGCGGCGCTGGCACCACCAACGCGGAATCGGTCCTCTGCGCGCTCGACCTGAACCGATCCCTCTACACCCTGACAAAGACACCGTTGCCCGGGGGCGTGGTGCTCGACGGCGAGGATCTCGCTGGAACGCTGCTGGGGAAATCGGTGGAAAGCCGCCGGTCCCCGGTCTTCTTCCGCAGGCCGCCGGATCGGCCGGGTTTCGGCCACGGCTACGCCGACCAGGACAATCCCGACCTCGCCGCGGTCGAGGGGAATTGGAAATACCTGATCAATCTCGACGGCAGCGAACCGCAGCTCCACGACCTCGCCGGCGATCCGGGCGAATCGCGGAATCTCGTCACCGCGGAACCCGGCATCGCCGCGCGCCTCCGCGAGGCCGTCTTCGCGTGGAATGCGACCCTGCCCAAGGACGCCAGCGATCCCACCTTCCAACCCGGCCCCTTGCCTGCGGGCCCGGAGGGCGGGAAGGCGAAGGGAAAAGGAAAAGGGAAGGCCAAAGGAAAATCCAAGGCGAACGGGAATTGAGCGCGGCGCTTTTTTCCCCGCCTCGTTCCTTGACTTCGTGCCGCTCCGCCTCCCCTTTCCCCGCTTGCCGAACCATCCTCCATCCTCCCCTCCCGCCGAGGCTCCCTGGCACGCGGGCCTCCGCGCCGCGCGGGCGAATCTCGTGCCCGGACTGCTCGTGCAGGCCTTCATGATCGGGACGGTGCTGGCCTATTTTTACGCCCCCTCGACCCGGGAGATCTTCGACACCCTCGCCGGATGGAAATCCCGCTGGGGATATGCCTATTCTTCCGTCACCGCGATCATCGCCGGGGCGCTGGTGCCGGAGCTGTTGCGCATCTTCGTCTTCCAGAAAGGACGCGCGACGCGGCGGAATCTCGGCAATTTTCTCTTCGCGGCGGCGTTCTGGGGCTACAGCGGCATCCAGGTCGATTTCTTCTACCGGATGCAGGCGGTCTGGTTCGGTAGTGGCGCGGAAGTCGCGACGGTGCTGAAAAAAGTGCTCGTCGACCAGCTCGTCTATTGCCCCGTGCTCGCCGCACCGATGTCGGTGATTCTCTACGACTGGCGCGCGGCGGGATTCCGGCTCGCGAGCCTGCCGGGCTTTTTCACGAGGGAGTTCTACGTCCGCTCGATCCTCCCCACCCTCTTCGCGAACTGGGGCGTGTGGATCCCCATCGTCGCGGCGCTCTACGCCCTGCCTTCCCTGCTCCAGATCCCGCTCTTTTCTCTCGCCCTCTCGCTCTGGGTGATCCTTTTCACCTGGATGAGCGAACAACGGACCTCCGCGACAACGGCGACCGCCTGAAGGCTCGGAAAACGCGGCCTTTTCTCAAATGGCACTTTCCCGACGCGATTTCCGGGCGTAAAGATCGGCGATGTCCCGATCCTTCTCCTTTCCCGGCCTCGCCTTCCTCCTGACGTCCGTTTCCGTGACTGCGGAAGAGCGCACCGAGGAATCCTTCATCCCGAACTACGCGGTCGCCTCGAGCTACTTCACCTGGAGTGGAGACGCGGATTTCTCGAAGGTGCCGGGGAGTTTCTCGCAACGCGAAGCCGGGATCGAGGCCAACGTGCCGGTGCTGATGCGCGGGGGTTTCCGCCTCACCGCCGGGGTCCAGTACCGGCGGAACCAGTTTGATTTCGCCGGCGCTCCCCTGCCCTTCGGCTCGGGCTCCTTCGATCTCGACCGGATCGATCTGCCCATGAACCTGTGGAAGGATTTCAACGACCGCTGGAAGATGTGGGTGCGCCTGCAGCCGGGCTGGTATTCGGATTTCGGCACGGTGAATTCGGATGACTTCATCCTCACCTCGCTCGCCCTGCTCTCCTACCAATGGACGGACACGACTCGGGTGGCTTTCGGCGGATATTACTCCCGCGATCTCGGTGAGGAGCGTCTCCTCCCCGCCGTTGGTTTCATCTTCGAGCCCGATGCCCATTGGTCGCTCGCCCTCACCTTCCCGCGGGTCGAGATGGCCTACGCGCCGAACGAGGATCTCCTCCTCACCGCCCGCGGACTCCTCGGCGGTGCGGGGTGGAACATCGCCGATCCGGCCGGCGGTCCCGGGGACGTGGATCTGAATTACCAAAGCATCCGCGTCGGCCTCGGGATTGATCGTCGTCTCAGCGGCCCCTGGTGGGCCTACCTCGATG
>JALRFZ010000638.1 GCA_023253615.1 Verrucomicrobiales bacterium
ACGAGGAAGCCACGCTCGGGCGAGCGCATCGCGTTCACGCCCTGCGCGACGATCTTGAGGGCGTCGATGTCGAGGCCGCTGTCGGTCTCGTCGAGGATGGCGTATTTCGGCTCGAGCATCATCATCTGGAGGATCTCGTTGCGCTTTTTCTCGCCACCGGAGAAACCTTCGTTCACCGAGCGTGCGGTGAATTTCCGATCCATGCCGAGCTCGTCCATTTTCGCGTACATCTCGCGGTAGAAGGCGACGGCGTCGATCTCCTGGCCCTTGGGGAGGCGGGCCTGGCGCGCGGCGCGGATGAAGTTCGCATTGCTCACGCCGGGGATCTCGTGGGGATACTGGAAGGCGAGGAAGAAACCGGCGCGGGAACGCTCGTCGATTTCGAGGTCGAGGAGGTTGATGTCGTCGAGAAACACGCTGCCTTCCGTGACGGTGTAGTCTTCGTGGCCGGCGATCACTTTGGAAAGGGTCGATTTGCCCGAGCCGTTCGGGCCCATGATGGCGTGGACTTGCCCCTTGGGCACCTCGAGGGTGAGGCCCTTGAGGATTTCGTGTCCATCGACGGAGGCGTGCAGGTTTTCGATTCGGAGGGATTGGCTCATGAAGAAGGAAAGGGATGGGGCGGGTCGGGATCAGGCGGCGTGATCTTGACGGCATTTCGGACAGGTGCCGCAGACGCCGCGGATGGCGACGTGCATCTCCTCCACCCGGCAACCGGGCGGCAGCGACCAGATCGAGGAGGCGTCGGCCCCCCTCTCGAGCCCGATGTCGAAGACCTTGTCGCAGTCGGTGCAGTAGAAATGGGCGTGCGGCTGGAGATTCGCACAATAGCGGGTGGCCTCGCGGTCGATGTTCACCTGACGGATCGCTCCGGAGCCCGTGAGGGTCTCCAGACAATTGTAGACGGTCGCCAGGGAGATCGAGGGCATGCGCTCTTTCGCGGTGACGAAGACTTCCGAGGCGGTGGGATGGTCGTGGCTGAGATCGGCGAGGACCTCGTAGACGACCTGACGCTGCTTCGTCATGCGCAGTCCGCCGAAGTCCTCGGAGGCCTTCGCACTGGTCGGTTCTGTCGTTTCGGACGCCATTCGATGGGGATTTACGGCACTCTTAGGCGATCGGATGCCCGTTTCAAGAATTATTCTAAGAATCATTCTAAAAAGTGTCCGATGCCCTCATCCCGGCTCGGTTTTGCTTGTCGTTCCGGCGGGAATTCGGCTACCGTCCGGCATGCTCCGCCCGATCCTGAAGTACGCCGGCCTCGTGGGTTTCCTCGTCCTGAGCGCCGTGGGTTTGACCCAGGACCGATCCGACCGCCCCCGACCCACCTATTTCGGAATCCAGGACGGCGAGGTGCCGGAGGATCCGCGCCACTGGCGGGACGGGCGCTACTATGACTTCCCCGACTGGGACGTCAACGCCGAGTTGCCGAATGATGTCTTCACCTTCGCAAGGCTCCGCTACAACTCGGGGACCTGGATGGGCCAGCGGGCGAAATGGCTCATCGACTATCCGGACAGCGAACTGAACTTTTCCTACCGCCTGCAGCAGCTCACCTCCCTGCAAGTCGATCCGAAGGGGGCCATCGTCGACATCGATGCGGACCAGCTCCGCCATTACCCCTTCATCTACATGATCGAGCCCGGGGATATCTGGATCACCGACGAAGAGGCCAAGATCCTCCGCGATTACCTCCTCAACGGCGGCTTCATCATGGTCGACGACTTCTGGGGGATCTACGAATGGAAGAATTTCGAGCGCGCCCTGCGCCAGATTTTCCCGGACCGCGAGTATGTGGAGCTGGAGCTCGATCACCCGATCTTCCACATGGTCTTCGACCTCGATCTGAAACCGCAGATCCCCGCCGTAGGCATGGCGATGATGGGTCGCGAGGAAGGGATCACCTACGAATGGAACAAACCCGGCTCGGAGACGCCGCACTACCGGGCCATCCTCGACGACTCGGGCCGCATCTGCGTGATGATCTGTTTCAACACCGACCTCGGCGACGGCTGGGAGGAAGAAGGCACGGACCCATGGTATTTCCGCGAATTCTCGGAGAAATACGCCTAT
>JALRFZ010000641.1 GCA_023253615.1 Verrucomicrobiales bacterium
TGCCTACGCCGCGATCGGAACGGAGCGCGAGGGGGAGTTCGCGAAGATCGCCGACGAGGTGATGGTCGCGCCGGCGGAGGACTAGCCCGATCGAGAGTGGAAAATCTTGAAAGAGTGGGGTGCCTCGTTCGTATTAGAGGCGATATTGACCGCGATTCCATGATCCGTCTCCTTGCCATCGTCCTCCTCGTCTCCGTGACCACGCCGGGCATGCTCCACGCCCAGGCGACCTTCAACGACCTCGCCCGTTTCGTCGCGGGTCAGCCGCTCAGCCCGGGGAGTCCGCTGCGCCGGATCGAGGCCCTGCCTTCGGTGCGCAAGCACACCGCCGATACCTCCGCGCTCTCGAAGACCTGGCACGAGCGCCGGCTCAATACTTTGCGCGACTGGGCCAAGGCGGAGGTGCATCCCCGCATCGTCCGGCCGAAGGTGGTGAAGTATCCGTTCGGTGGTCCCGACTTCGTCCATGCCGCGACGATCTTCCCCGGAGCCGACGAGTATGTCCTCGTCGGGCTCGAACCGCTCGGCACCCTGCCCGATTTCCTCGCGATGAGCGATCCGCAGCTCGGCTCCTACCTTTCGCATCTGAACCACACGCTCCGCAGCATCTCGCAGCGGAATTTCTTCATCACCACGGAGATGCGGGAGGACTTCGGCAAGCAGGGCGTCGACGGGGTCTATCCCGTGCTGCTCTATTTCGCCGCGATGACGAACCACGAGGTCATCAACGGCCAGTTCGTGAAGCTCGACGCCTCCGGCAACGCGGTCGTCTCCGACGCCGCCACCGCGGATGGGATCCGTCTCGAGATCCGCGCGCTCGACCGGCTCCCTGATTTCCCCCCGGTGTCGAGCCTCTATTATTTCAAATACGATCTCTCCGACAGCGGCTTCAAGGCGAGCAGTACGATGAAGAAGTTCCTCGACCAGCGTCCCGGCGGGATGGGGTATCTCAAGGCGGCTTCCTACCTGATGCACCAGAATGGATTCACCAACATCCGCAATTATCTCGTCGGCGACTGCCAGTTCATCCTGCAGGATGAGTCGGGGATCCCGGCCGAGTTCTTCGCGACCTATTTCAACGTGACTTATTTCGGCAAATACGCGGGTCCGATCGACATGTTCAAGGAGTACGACCAGCCCTTCCTGCGTCAGGTTTACGCCTCCGGAGTGGCGAGGCCTTTGCCTTTCGGCACCGGCTACCGCATGCGCGACGAGGACTCGATCCAGCTGCTCGGGGTGCGGAAGTGAGGTGCTGCGGGGGCGTGAATTTCCGGCGCGATTCGATTGCCATCCGGGTCCCCGGCGCGTTAGGATGACCCTTCATGAGAAGACTCCTGCCCGCCCTCCTCGCCGTCGCGATCCTGCCCCTGGTCCACGCCGAACCCCGCAAGCCCAACCTCATCGTCATCATGGCCGACGACCTCGGCTACGGCGACATCTCCTGCCAGGGGGCGAAGACCTATCAAACACCCCACATCGACCGGCTCGCCGCGGAGGGTCTGCGATTCACGAGCGGCTATTGCACCGCCTCGACCTGCACCCCGACGCGCTATTCGCTGCTCACGGGCGTCTATGCGTTCCGCACGAAGGGCACGGGCATCGCTCCGCCGAGCGCGCCGGCCATCATCCAGCCGGGCGCGGCGACCCTGCCCGCGATGCTCCGCTCGGCCGGCTATGCGACGGCCGTGATCGGGAAATGGCACCTGGGCCTGGGTGGTCCCGACGGACCTGATTGGAATGCGGAGATCACACCCGGGCCGCTCGACATCGGATTCGACCATTGTTTTCTCCTGCCCACCACGAACGACCGCGTGCCCCAGGTCTATCTGCAGGACCGGCACGTCCTCGGCCTCGATCCGGCCGACCCGATCCGCGTTTACCAGAAGAAGCCCTCGGAGGATCATCCCACCGGGATCACCCATCGCGACACCCTGAAGATGGACTGGACCCACGGCCACAACCAGACCATCCACAACGGCATCAGCCGCATCGGCTTCTACACCGGCGGGGAGAAGGCCCGTTTCCGCGACGAGGACCTCGCCGACGAATGGGTGAAACGGAGCATTGCCTGGATCGAGTCTCAGAAGGACACGCCCTTTTTCCTCTTTTTCGCATCCCATGATCCCCACGTGCCGCGGATGCCGCATGAGCGTTTCCAGGGGCTGACGCCGCACGGTTTCCGCACCGACAGCATCGTGCAGCTCGACTGGTGTGTCGGGGAGATCAGCGCGGCCCTCGACCGCCTCGGCCTCGCGGAAAACACGCTGGTGGTGTTCTGCTCGGACAACGGTCCCGTGATGGATGACGGCTACGCCGACGGCGCCCTCGAAAAGGTGGGCGACCACCGCGCCGCGGGGCCCTTCAAGGGCGGCAAATACAGTGTCTACGAGGGCGGCACGCGGACTCCCTTCATCACGCGGTGGAAGGGCACGATCGCCCCCGGCGTCTCCGATGAGGTCGTCGCCACGATCGACCTTTTCGCCAGTCTCGCCGCCCTCACGGGAGCAGCGGTACCGGAAGGGGCGGCGACCGATTCCGTGAACGTTTTGGATGCTTTGTTAGGCGTGGACGGGGCGGAGGGACGCGGGGAACTCGTGGTGCAGGACAACGGCGCCTCGGGCAACTTCGGCTTCCGTTCGGGCAAGTGGAAGCTGGTGCGCCACGACAAGGGCAAGGCCCGCAACGTCGTCGTCGAAAGCCTCCTCGCGAACACCGACGTGCCGAAATTCCAGCTCCATGATCTCGAGGCCGATCCGGGTGAGACCCGGGATCTGCTGGAGCATCAGCCCGAACTCGCCGTGAAACTCAAGAAGCGCCTCGAGGAGATCGTGGCTGCGGGGAAGGATTGAGTTTCCTACTCCTACTCATACTCATACTCATCCGGGCGCGTCCAAGACGTCCGGTTTTGAGTAAGAGCAGGAGGTAAGAGTATGAGTAGGAGGTGAGAGTATGAGCAGGAGGTAAGAGTATGAGTAGGAGGTGAAGAAGCGTCGCTTCTTCACTGTTGGACGACCTGGGCGACGATGAGATTCGGGGCGGCCTGCGGGGCGGGTCCGCTCCAGGCGTCGACGATCTGCACGGTGACTCCGCTGGAAGTGTTGGCGAAGAGGATGGGCGCCACGGAATGGGGGAGCCGGATGCAGCCGGCCGACGCGGGGTAGCCGGGGAGATCACCGACGTGCATGCCCACCGCGCTCTGGTCGAGACGCTGCCAGTAGGGGAGGGAACATCCATAGATCGTCGAGGTCTTGCCCGACTGGACGCGCTCGGTGATCTTGAATTCACCGCGGGGCGTGTATTTGCCGGCCCGGGCGGTGGAGACGGCGGTGTCGATCGCGATCTGGCCGTCGATGAGGAGGTAGGCGCGCTGTTTCGAGATGTCGACGACGACTTTTTTCGTGCTGTTGCCCGACTTGCCGTAGTCGAGGAGGGCCTGGTTGATGTAGGCGTCCTGGTGGACGTCCATCCAGCCCGATTGCTGCTGCTGGATCGGAGCGGGGGCTTTCTTGACGGTGTTCGAGTAGGCGACCTGCTGGATGCGCATCTCCTTCTTCTTGCCCGCGTTCTTGAAGATGCCGGCCTCGGCGTTCGTCACCGAGCCGAGAGTGATGCCGAGCAGGGCGAGCACGGTGATGACTTCGCGGGCTCCGTGGGCCTGGATCTCGGCATCCTCGAAGATGAAACCGAAGTCGCCGGAGTTGTCGCGGCAGAAGGCCTGGAATTGTTCGTCGTTGGCGAGGAGGAGTCCGAGCAGCTGGACGCGGGCGGAATTTCCGTCATCGCCTGCCTGCCAGCGGATCAAGGGAAGGCTGGTGCCGCCGGCTTCGAGTTCGGAGTGTTTCAGAGAGGAGGAAATCACCTCTAGAAAACGACGCACGAAGTCCCCGGGCTCGGAGGCGTCGGAGAGGGATTCGAAGGGAGCGGCGTCGGGAAAGAGACCCTGCAGGGAGATCTCGTAGGCGTGCTCTCCCCACGCGGGGGCGAGGCCGGGGGCGTTCCCGCCGGCTTCGAGGGTGAAGAGCTGGAAGAGCTCGGTTTCCTGCGGATTCGACACGAGCGTGACCCCGTCGACCGAGACGTCGAACCAGAGATCCGAGCCGGCGAACATCGCGGCGCAGACATCGACCTCGCTGTTGCCGGCGGGGATGAAGTCGCCGCCTTCGGCGGGCAGGTGGTTGACGGGTCCGAGAAAGGAAGCGGTTGGTTTCATGGCGTTGTCGGTGGGTTGCGTGTTTCGGTTGGGTGGTGAAGGAGGAAGTCGTGCGCCGGACCGGGATCACCAGTCGGAACTGAGCCCCGGGTGCCAGGGTTCGGCGATGGAGGAGAGGATCTCGTGCATCATCGGCGGGCGGATCTCCGGATAGACCGAGAGGATCCGCGCGATGATCCCGGCGACGCGGGGTGCCGCGAAGCTCGTACCGGTCTGATATTGCACGCCGCCGCCGAGCCAGGGCACTTCGACATTTTCCCCTTTCGCGGCGTAGCCGACGAGGTGGTCGGGGCGGTAAAAGACGGCCTCCGAATCCGTCTCGGCGAGATCGACTCCGATGACGGAGGCGAAGTGGGAGGGCCACTCGGTCTCGCGGCTGTCGAGATTGCTGCAGGCGGCCACGACATGCGCCCCGCGGAGCCAGGCTTCGTCCGCCCATTCCTTGTGCGGCAGGATGAACTTGGCGAGCCCGCGACAGCCGAAACTGCAATTCAGGACCTGGTAGCCGCGCTTCAGCGCCTCCTGCACCCCGGCGCAGATGAGGTGGGTGCGCGAGGAGCATTGGGCGTCAATGACGCGGAAACTGCCGACCTCGGCGAGCGGGGCGACTTCGTGGAGGATGCCGGCGACGGCGGTGCCGTGTCCGTAGATGTCGTGGCCTTCGCCTTCGAGGACGCGGATGTGGCCGCGCTCTTCCTCGAAGCCGACCGAATCCACGAGTCGCAGATTGCCGAGCTTTGGATGAGTGGCCTCGATTCCCGAGTCGATCACGGCGACCCGCACGCCCTCGCCGGTGCCGTGGCGGGCGGCTTCGCGCACCTCCTCCATCGTCGGCCACGCCCTGCCGCGGCCCGGATCTGTCGTCGCCGCGGCCATCAGATCTCGAGGTTCAGGATCCGGGTGAGGAGCCGGTAATTGACGAGGCGCTCCAACACGGTGGAGAGACGGCGCACCCGGTTCAGACCGCGCGCCGTGAAGCCGCCGGGATCGGGAGCCCCGGGGTCGGCCTTCAACTGCACGCAACTGATCACGCCCTGTACTTTTCCACCGAAATAGAAAGGCACGGCGATGAGAGCGGTCGTGACCTGGTTCATGGCCTCGTCGACGCGCTTCGAGTGGCGTGCGTTCAGGTAGACCTGGTTCTCGCAGAGCGGTTGTTCCGAAACGTAGACGAGGCTGGTGAGGCCCTCGGTGAGCGGTTGGCTCCAGCCGACGAAGGCGGGATCGGGCTCGGAATGGGTGACGACGAGATTTTTTTCCTCAACGTCGGCGATCCAGACGCTGATGGAATCGGCCGCGAGGCTTTCCATCACCATGCGCAGGGTGGTCTGTCCGGGATCGCCGATGAGGCTGCGGAAATCTTCGGGGGAAATGGCCGACGCGGCGCGGGCGAGAGCCTTTTCGATGGCCGGGGCGTGCTCGGAGAGGTGGGGGTCGGGCGTGATCACGATCAGGGTCCGGTTCGGGTTGGCGCGTTTCCGACGCGCGGAAGCATACCCGATGGACGGACGACCGGCAATCCGATTCAGGTTTTGTGAGGACGGGGCGATTTTTCCGGTCACCTCGACGAGGCGGGCGGGGCGGCAAGCAGTTCGCCGAGGACGCCTGCGAGGGCGCGGGGATCGCCCTTGATGCGCACATATTGATGGCGCTTTTTCCAGTCGGTGTTCCACTGGGAATGTCCGTCGGAATCGAAAACGACACGTCCACCCTCGACGACGTTCCAATATTCCTCCTGCGCTCCACGCACGGCGAGGAGGACGGTGGCGAGATCGTGATTCGGCTTGCCGATCTCGAGCGAAGGGCGGTCGTGGTGCAAGCGCAGCTCGTAGGCGCGACGGACGGGATTCTTTTCCGGCGTCGCGATCAGTTCGGGACCGTTCGTCATCGCCGCGCCGACCTCGTAGCCCTGCCAGACGACGGGCGTGGGCCACTCGTTCGTGACGGTCACGGCGGCGGCGGGATCGAGTTTGATGTTCGTCTCGGGCCGGGCCGTACGGGGAAATCCACCACCCATCACATAGAGATGTTTCACCTTCGCCTCGACGAGTTCCGGGTCGGCGCGGAGGAGATCCTCGAGATTGCTGAGGGCTCCCACGCTGCAGATCACGACCGATCCGTCCTCCTGCCGCGAGAGCACCTCGCGGTAGACGGCGAGGGCGTCGGGCATCGCGTCGTCGGGCTTCGCATCGTGGGGGAACTCATCGCGGAGAGCGGCACAGTAGGCGCTCGGCCGGCCTTTGCGAGCGCCGCCGGTGGCGCCATCCTTGTCCGTGCCGATGGGAATGTCGCCGCGGCCATACCAGGAGTTGATCGCGTCGGCGGCGGCGGCCGAGGCGTTCGATGGATCCTTGCGGTTCGTGACGATGGCGAGGATCTCGGCTTCCCCGAGATCGGCGAGCGCATGCAGCACGGCGAGCGCGCCGGCGTCGTCGCAATCGTTCGCCATGTCGGTGTCGAAGATGACCTTCACGGGAGCGGCCTCGATCGTGCCGGCGAGCACGGCACCCGCGAGGAGGGATAGGAGCGGTTTCATCAGCGCACGGGAGGTTCGGTGCAGAGCTGGACGAAGGCCTCCCGGACCTGCTCGGTCTGGACGGCATTCATGAGGAGGTAACGGTCGTTGCCATCGCCTTTCTCACGGAAATCCGTGCGCCCCTCGTCATCGACGTGGACGTGACCCTTGGGCGAAAGATCGAAGTAACCGCGGTCCGGATAAATCGCGTAGAGCGCCGCGGTGAGATCCCAGGTGGGACGGTCGTGCGGCTGCTGCGGCACGTAGGCGAGGTAGCTGTCCTTGATGAGGTGGTGCGGGACGTAGTTGTAGTCCTCGACGATGCTTTTCCACGGATAGGCGGCGGCGATACCGATCTCGAAGCCGCTCCAGATGACCGGCGTGGGCCATTCCGCGGCGATGCGTTTGGCCGAGGGGATGTCGAGCTTCACGTTGTACTCGATGTGTTTCGTGTTGAATCCGATCGTCTGGAAGGCACCCGCCATGATGACGAGCTCCTTCACCTTGGCCTGGATCAGGGCCGGACCATCGAGAGGCGAGTGTTCATCGCCTTTCGTGTCGAGGAGCCGGGCGAAGTTCGTGAAAAAGCCCACCTGCACCAGCATCACCGATCCATCGGGCTGTGCCGCGAGGGTCTTCCGGATCAGGGAGACGGCCTCGGGGGCCTGCGTGCCATCGAGATCATGAGGGAAGAGTGCCTTGCCATCGGGGCCCTTGCGATCGACCTGGCCGTTGAATTTCCCCTCTTCCTTCGCCGCCCCTTCGCGCACCGCGCCGAGGGGGATGTCGGGGAAGCCGTACCAGGTGTTGAGCGCGTCGATGTAGGCGACCGACTTGGGATGATCCTTCGTCGAGGTCACCGCGAGGAGTTCGACCGCGCCGCGTCGCGCGAGTTGGTGGATCATCGCGAGCGCCATGGCGTCATCGATGTCGTTGCCCATGTCCGTGTCGAAGATCATCTTCACGGGCTCCTTGCCCGCGGCGGTGCCGGTGAAGGCCAAGGCGATGGTGGACAGGGCGAGGAGGCTGGAAAGGATCCGGTGCATGGAGGGTCTGGGGATTCGTGCTGGCGCCGGGAGCATCACGCGTCGAGCGACCATCCGTCACGATACTCGCGCTTCAGGAACCGGTCGGCGTCGGGGGCGTTTGGGAACTTCATCGCCTTCGCATCCCATTCCAGCTTTTTCCCGGCGCGGTAGGCGACGTTGCCGAGATGGTTCGCTTCGGTGAGCGGGCCGGAGTAGCCGAAGTGACATAGCGGCTTCGGTCCTTCGCCCTTGCAGGCGAGGAAGAACTCCTGCTGCTGGCCTGGCGAGGGGGCGATGTAGGGCTTCGGCGGGGTGAAGCCCTGGAACTTCTCCTCGGGCAAGAGCACGAGCTTGCCGTAGTCCGCGAGGAGCATGCCGTTGTCACCGATGAAAAGACAGCCGTCGCCCCACTGGGGGATCTTGCCCTCGCGCCAGATCGCGGGTTTCTGGGTGCCCTGATACCAGGTGAGTTCCACCGGGGGCAGTTCGCCGCGTTTCCCGTAGGTGTATTTCACCGACATCGAGGCCGGGGCGATGTCGTGATGGGCGGGAGGACCGGCGACGGGTTCGATCGTGAGGGGCGCGTCGAGCTTCAAAGCCCACCAGGGGAGATCGTTGCGATGGCTGCCGAGATCGGACATCGTGCCGTTGCCGAAATCCCACCAGCGATACCAGCGCGGGCCGGGGAAATAAAACTCGTGGAAGTCACGATACGGGGCGGGACCGATCCAGAGATCCCAGTCGAGCCCATCGGGCACGGGCATGCCTTTGGTGGGTGTGTCAGGCGTGTAGAGGAGGTCCTTGTTTTTCTCCGCCTCTTCCTGCGTCTGCCAGCCCCAGGCGCGGCTCACCCAACAGTGAACCTCGCGCACCGGGCCGATCGCGCCGCTTTCAATCAACTCGACGACGCGCCGATAGTTCTCGCTCGCGTGGATCTGCGTGCCCATCTGCGTCATCAACTCGGGCCGCGCCGCGGCCGTCTCGATGATCTTGCGCGCCTCGAAGACATCGCGCGTCAGGGGTTTTTCACTGTAGACGTGTTTGCCCGCGCGCAGGGCGGGGAGGATGGCAAAGGCGTGGGTGTGCTCCGTCGTCGAGACGAAGACGGCGTCGATGTCGTCGAGGCGCCCCGCGAAGAGCTCGCGGAAGTCGCGGTGGCTTCGCGCTTTCGGGGCCTGGCCGAGGGCGCCGCCGAGGTGGTTTTCGTTCACATCGACGAGGGCGATGATGTCTTCCTTCGCATCGACGGTGGCCTTCACATGCGAGCCGCCGCGGCCACCCACGCCGATGAGGGCGACGCCGAGTTTCGAGTTCGGCGACTGGCAGCGGGTGATCGCGGGAAAGCCGAGCACGGAGGCTCCGGCGGCGAGTCCGGCGGATTTCAGGAAACGGCGGCGGTCGGGGGCGGTGGGGTTCATGGGAGGAAGGGTAGGGAGGCCGGCCGCCTCCGGGAAGGGAAAAGACACGCCACCGGGGCACGGGATGACGGGAGGGGAGGCGGATGGTACCTCACGGATCCTCCGCCCCCGCTTTGCCGCGGAATTCCTTGAGATCGCGGATCTCGAATTTCACCTGCGGTGGCACGTTCCGGATCCGGTTCGTGCTGTTGGTCGAGAACACCGTCACTTCCACCGATGAGGCGATGGAGAATCCCGCCGCATCATCCCGGAAGGTGCATTGCTCGAAGACGCAGTTTTCCGTCGTGATGAGCACGCTGAGGGGCAGATCGCAGGAGCGGAAGCGGCAGTTTTTCATCAGGAGGACATCGGATTGTGCCAGACCTCCGGCGTCCGCCCGATACTCCAGATCGGGGAACTTCACGCCATCGAAGGTGGTGGATTCCACGAGGTAGCCGACATCCTGGGTGTTCCACTTCGGGAAGAAACTTCCCTGGATGAGGCAGTTTTCGAAGCGCCAGGTCGTGGCCTGATGTTTCCCGCCCCAACCGTCCGCTTTGGCGAGGCGGGTGTTCTCGAAGGCGCAGTTGATGAAGTGCCAGTCGCCGTTGAGCCCGGCCGTGACGTAGGCCGAGTCGAAAACGACGCCAAAGGCGTTGCCCTTCCCCAGTGCCAGGAAAATCTCGCCGCCTTCCGCGCAGGAGATCTTCGTGCCCTCCACCAGGTAGATGTCGTTGAAACGGGGTGCGGGTTGGCGGGAGCCGATGCTGATCTTGTTGCGGAGCCGGTGGGTTCCCGCAGGCAGGGTGATCGGGTCGTGGAAAATCCCCCCGTCGAAGACCGATTCATGAGCCGGAGCCGGAGCAGTCCAGGGAGACCGTTGCGTGCCGGAGGTTGGCGCGACGAGCGGGCCGGAAGGCGGTCGCGTCGAGCCTCCGTCGAGGATCGCCTTCGCTGCCTTGGCTTCCTCGATGTTTCCCGCCTTGGTCTGCTCGACGATGATTTGTTCGAGCCGGGTCCGGTACACTTCCTCGAGGTCGGCCACCGCTTTGGCGGTCTTCGCCTCGCTCGCCGCCAGATCGCGCTGCAGTTTTTCGCGCATCACGCGAAGGGCGTCGAGAGTGCCTCCGCCGGTTTCACCGGAGGTTTCGAAGAGCTCCCGTTCCTTCTGCAACTCCAGCACCGGTTCCAGCGAGCCCTTGGCGGCGTATTCGCGCTCCATCACCATCAACTGCGCCAGATAAGCATCGCTGATTTTCTTTTTCTCATCCTCGATGGGGGCGAGAGCCCGTTTTCTGGCTTCCTCATACTGCTGGGTGAGGATCGCGACGGGACCGCCATGCTGGCCGAAGAGAGAAGAACTGCCGGAAAACGCCAGCACGGCCACGAGCAACGAAAGCCCGACTTTCAGGGGGTGTTTCGCAGGGAATTTCGGTATCGGCTTTCTCATTCCTGTTCGGGTGGTGTCGATCACTGGCCGGACCCGATGAGAGTGCACAATCTTCGCAAAAGGGTCAATGGATTTACCCTCTTTGCCAGGGAAGGTCCACGGCGCGCCGCAGCCACCCGCGCCTCTCCACCGGAAATGGTGCGTGCGCAAGGGAATCGGTCGAGTTAGGTTTCATGCCGAATGAAGGGCTCACGTAGTTTCTCCCGTCGTCACTTCCTCGAGACCGCCGCCTTGGCCGGCGCCGCGCCCTTGTTCGGGCAGGAACGGGGAGATCGGCCCGCATCGGACGATGCCATCACCGTGCTGAATCCCCGAGCCCGTGTGCCGGTCAGCATCATCATCGACGACTCCACCTGCCTCGTGAACCTCAACAAGTTCGCGATCCCCCAGTTCGCCCGGGCGCGGCCCGGCAGCTACGAGCACTATCCCTGGCGGAATTGGCCCGACGAGATCCCCGATGACTTCGTGCGCAAGTTCGCCGACTGGGCCGGGGAAAACGGGGTGAAGGGCAAATACAGCGTCGTGCCGTTTCCCGCCTGCGTCGGCCGGCTCGATCGCGAGATCCCGGGCTGGACCCAGGCCGAGCTCCAGGCCAGCATCACATTGGTGCGCGACCGGATCCTGCCGCAATGGGACATCCATCCGGAGATGGTCACCCACACCCGCATCATCGACACGAAGACCGGACATCCGCGTCCCGAATTCGGACCGGAGTTCATGGAGAACTGGAAGTGGTGCGGCGGCCGCTCCGTCGATGAGATCGCCGACTACATGGCCTACGGTCTGACCATCCTGAAAAACATCGGCCTGCCCTGCGAGGGAGTGACCACCCCCGGCGGTTTCGGCAGCGACGCCCGTCCGCAATTGGCCCGGGCCACCTTCGAGGCCTGCCGGTCCGTCTTCGGTGCGGAAATTCCCCATTACTTCCGGGATCTCCATTCCAGCGGTGAAGAGAGCGTGGTCCCGCTCGTGCAGAATGCATCCGGTCTCGAGGGAGACGATCCCCGCTGTGTCGTCCACATCATCGGCTGCACCGGCGACTGGACGGGAGGCTGGGACTGCACGCCGCCGCGTGGCGCCGACGCTTTCATTACCGAAGACGGGCAGCGCGGGCGTCTCGTCGAGGTGATCGACCGTGGCGAGCCGGCGGTGATGGTCTGCCACTGGACCGGCATCTATTCGAACGGTCTCGAGATCGGACTCGACGTCTTCCGCGAAGTGGTGAAGCGCCTTCACGCCCGTTACGATCATCTCCACTGGATGAAGCTCACCGAAATCTCGCGCTACTGGGCCGCGCGCGAGCTCACGACGCGTCGTTGGGATGCGCAAGCCCGGGTCGCGGAGCTGCGGGCGCCTTTCGCCTGCGGAGAGTTCACCCTGCGCCTTCCCGCGGCGGCCGCCGGCGTTCAAGCCAATGGAAAGCCGCTGGAGAAAACCGGCACCCGTCTGCAACTCCGTCCCGGGACGTGGGCTCCCGACGGTGAGGCGACATTGGCGTGTTTCGCCCTGGAGAAAGGATCGAACCGCCTCGAGATCGAGGGGTGAGCCATCCGCCGATTTCCCGGCGGTTCCGGTGGGGGCCGGGCGGCGATCCCGGGGGGGCGTTCGATGGCGCGGATGGCTTGTGGGGGGGGAAGAGGATGAATGCCTTCGGCATAGGGGT
The DNA here is from genome assembly GCA_023253615.1 of Verrucomicrobiales bacterium. Taxonomy (GTDB): domain Bacteria; phylum Verrucomicrobiota; class Verrucomicrobiia; order Verrucomicrobiales; family DEV007; genus Arctic95D-9. The sequence continues at coordinate 12,264 of JALRFZ010000641.1, forward strand.
CGGTGGCCCGATCCGCCCCGTCGAGTCAATTCTTTTAGGAAACGGAAGAGATTCCACGACGCCCACGGGCGGGAAGAAAGCCTCGTCCTCCCGTGGCTCGTCCACCTCTCATCGGGTTGTCGTATCCCGCCCGGAGGTGGCTGCAAAACATCGTTCAATGGGCCTCATGCCCCGCCCTGACATCGACACTCTCCCC
>JALRFZ010000731.1 GCA_023253615.1 Verrucomicrobiales bacterium
CTGCTTTCGGAGCTTCTGCTTTCGGAGCTTCTGCTTTCGGAGCTTCTGCTTTCGGAGCTTCTGCTTTCGGAGCTTCGGGCGCCGGAGCGGACGACTCCGCCTTGGGGGCTTCCGGTGCAGGAGCAGGAGCAGGCAATCCGGGGAGAGAGACGCCGGGGGCAACTTCCTGAGTGGCGCCTTCTTCCGGCTTCTTCTCTTCCATCAGCTCGGATCGCTTCTTCGTGATCGAATCCACGATGTAGCTCCGCACCTTGAAGACGTGACCTTCCAGCTTTTTCTCGGCGTCGAGTTTCTTCTGCAGGGCGGCGACGCGGTCGGTGAATTCCTGATCGAGCTTCTTCTTTTCCTCGTCGCTCTCCTCGGCGCCGGGTTTGCGATCCTTGGGCAGCTCGGCCGAGACCTTCAGGGCAAGGGGCAGTTCATTGAGGTCGTTCTTCGCGCCTACCGAGATCTCATACTTGAAGTCATCGAAGGTCACGATCTTGAAGGTGGTCACATCCGTCTTCTGTTGGCCCTTCTCCTCGCCGGTAAAGACATCCTCGAGCTGCGGGTTGGCAAAGGCCCCCTTCATGCTCGCGACCTTGTTCGGATCGAGTTTCTCCGTCGCCGCGGCGTTGGCGAGCGTGAAATCATCCGCCTCGGCGGCGCGTTCGAGTTTCCAATCGTCGCCCTTGTTCGCGCTGACGATCTCGATGGACTTGATTTTCTCGACCTTGAAGAAGTTTTTGTCGATCCACTCGGGAGCTTCGATCTTCACATCGGAGAAAGTCTCGCCGACGAGATAGACCGAGTTGCCGTCGCCGCGCTTCACGTAACGGCCCGCGTCGGTCGTCGCCATGCCACCGCCGAAAGGATCGGGGCGCCCTTCGTTCCGCGCGTAGACCTTGCCGAGCCAGAGCGAGGCGAGATCCTTGCCTTCTTTATCCTGGAAGGTCAGGAGGGTGGCGGCCTCCTCCGCCTTCGAGTCCGCCGCCGCTGGATCGAGCAGACCGAGGCGACCGTACTGCGTCCGACCGATCGTGATCGGCTGGACGATGTTCAGATCCCAGATTTTGCGGAGCAGTCCGACGATGGGTTCGACATTGGCCGGATAACCTTCGCGTTCCGCGACTTCCCAGCTCGCAGGACCCTTGTTGAGGGTGATCGAGCCATCCTTTTGTTTGATCACCACCTTGGCGATGTCATTGATGGGGAAGTCGTCGAAGACCTTCTTCTTGGTCGTCGAAGAGCTCACTTCCGAGACGGCTCCGCCGGATCCGGCGAAGTGAAGGATCGCGGCGATCCCGCCGAGCACGGCGAGGGCGATGACCAGACGGATCAGTGTTTTGGTTCCCATGATTCGTGTTGGATGAAAGGGTTTTGGTTTCCAGAGCTGGGTTTCAACGTGCCGCGATGGTGCGGCGGCGGAAAATCGCGATGAGGATGCCGACGACGATCACCACGACCGGCATCAGAAGGGTGTTGCCGAATTTGTAGGTCGCGAGCTTCTGGCGGAATTCGCGGGTCACTTCCTTCTGCAATTCACGCTCCCGTTTGCGGAACTGCACCTCTTCCTGCTGCAGCTTCTTGAGCTCGGCCTGCACCTCGGGGGAAAGAAGGGCCTGGTCGATGTTCTCGGGCGTCTGCTGGATGATCTCGTTCAGCTTCGCCTCGGCTTCCTTGGCCTTGGCACTGAACTCCTGCACCTCGGCGGAGTATTTCTGCTGCGCCTCCCGATACCATTCGTTCTGCTTGGTGAAGGGACGGCTCACCCCGATGCGGCTGCGCACGTTGATGAGGTCGGGATCGCCCGACATCTGTTCGGCGGCGTTCTGCACGAGGGTCAGGTTTTCGTTCAGCATCTCGGGGATGACCATGTTCAGCCCGGGGATCTGGTTGCGGCGCACCACGTTGGCGTCGTAGATGAAGTCGGTGTCGGCGATGAGGAGGACGCGGCCCGGCGCGGTCGCTTTTTTCAGGGAGTTGTCCTCCTCTTTCTTCGCTTCCTCCTTCTTGGCTTCTTCGCCCTCTTTCTTCTCTTCTTCGGCCGGAGTTTCCTCCTCGGCGGACTTCGCGGGATTGCCTTCGGGGAAAGCGGTGGGGAACTCTCCTGACAAACGCACCACGAAGGCGCGGCGTTTTCCATGGGCCTGGAATTTCTCGCGGATGCGGTCCGATCCGCCCTCGGCCGTTGGATCGGCGTCGAAGGATCCGACAAGCTCGTTGTTCTCCGAGGAAAGGACCAGATTGTCGACCTGGATGCCGGACGGGGCCGATACTTCGAAGGCACCGGGGGTCAGCATGTTCATCTGGTTGAGCATGCTCGTCATCGGATCGTTCAGGCCCGGATCTTTCGGATCGGAGCCCAGTGATGCGCGGGTGAGGGTGAGGAAGGTGGGGGAGAAATTCCCGCGGCGGATGATCTCCGATCCGAAGTCGAGATCGGCGAGGACGCGGTTCATGTCATACTTCACGCCCCAGGCCTTGAAGAGTTTGTCGAGATCGGACGAAGGTCCGGGTCCTCCCTGCGGAGGCATGCCGGGGATCTGCGGCTGGCCCTGGGCCATGGCGCGGGCATAGAAGAAATTCGGATCGACGAAGGCGATCACGTTGCCGCCCTTCAGCAGGTACTGGTCGATCGCGAACTGGCCTTCGTCGGTGATGTCGAAGGGATGCACGACGATCAGTGTCGTGGTGCCTTCGGGGATCTCCGTCGAGGTCGTCGGGATGACCTCCACCTCGTAATCCTTGCCGAGGAGTTCATAGAACATCCAGGGCTGCTGCGGCGGGGCCTGGAAATTCCCGCCGAAACCGCCTGCGAGCGGCATGCCGGACATCACGACGATCTTCTTCGTCTTGCCGCCATGCACACTGGAGATGGCGCGGGCGAGATCATACTCCAGCATCGTCTCGGGCTTCGCCGGGATGAAGGGGATCGCCTCGACCGCATCGAGACACTGGATCGCGATGCCGAAGTAGAGTTCGTTGTTCGTCTCGCCGGAGACGCCGGCCTGGAGGCCGTCGATCATCGCGGAATCCTCCGCGTCGGTGTTTGGCTCGGGGTTGAGCTTTTTCACCGTCAGCATTTTCACGTTCTTCTTCACGAACTCACCCTTTTCATCGGTGACTTCGATCTCCTTGGTGGGGGCGTTGCGTGCGAATTCAGCGAGCAGGTCGGAGACACGGCGGGCGCGGGTGCGCTCGCTCGGGCTCATCACCTTCGAGTCGTCGGTGACGTAGTAGCGCAGCTCCACCGGCGTCTCGAGGCGCGAGAGGATGTTCGAGGTGCCCTCGGAGAGGGTGTAAACGCCGTATTCGGTGAGGTCCGCGCGGAAGCTCATCCGGTTGGCCACAAAGTTCACGAGGAGGACGATCACGAAGGTGACCGCAAGGCCGATGAGAGCGGCGGCGCGGCGGCTCAGTTTTGCGGGAGAGGATGCTTTCGATTCGCTCATGGGAATGGATCGACAGGTTTGGGGGGGAAGGGTTTCGTTGAGGATGGCCTCAGGCCCGCTTGAGACGGATCGCGACCGAGGTCGCGAAGAGGCAGAAGGCGATGAAGGAGACGAAGAAGACGATGTCGCGCAGACCGAGGACACCCTTCGCCAGTTCCGTGAAATGGGGCATCACGCCGACCATGTTCACCAGTTTCAGTACCGGCCAGGCCACGAGCCAGCCGCCTTTGAGGTTCATCAACATCTCGCTGAGATGGGGCAGCCCGCCGAGCCAGAGGATGAGGCAGATCGCCACCGAGACGAGCAGCGCGACGAGCTGGCTGCGGGTGATCGCCGAGATCACCGAGGTCACCGCGAGGAAGCAGAGCGCCACGAAATAAGTCGCCACGAAGCCCGCCATCAGCACGCCGTTGTCCGGTTCGCCGAGGAAGTTGACGGTCCAGACGATGGGGAAGGAAAGCACCAGCATCGTGAAGAGCACGACCGCCGCGGCGAGGTATTTGCCGAGGATCGCGTGCCAGGGAGCGAGTGGCATCGTCAGCATCAGCTCCAGGGTGCCGAGGCGCTGTTCCTCGGACCAGAGGCGCATGCCCACGGCAGGGGCGATGAGGATGAGATACCAGGGCAGGTATTGGAAGTAGGGGAGGAAAAGATCCGCCTCGCCGCCCTCGAGCACGCCGGTGAAGAAGAACGAGAGCGCGTTCGAGATGCCGAGGAAGACGACGAAGAGCACGTAGGCGATCGGCGAGGTGAAGTAGCTCTTCAGCTCGCGTTTGAAGATGGTGCGGACTTCGCGCGGCAGCACGTAGAAGAGCAGCGCGACAAAGATCGCGGCCACGATCGCCGTGGGAATCGCGAAGGAGACGATGAGAGTGATGAATGCGTCCATGGGGGGGAAGAATGCTGGGGTGTTTCCGGAGCGGTTATTTGTCGGCGTCCTTCTTCGTCAGTTCGCGGAAGAGAAGGTCGAGCCGGCCTTCTTCCACCTTCAGTTCGTGAACGGTCAGGTTTTTTTCCTTGCACACGCCGTAGACGGCGGCACTGAGCTTGTCGGCCTTGCCCTTCGCCGGAGCGATCCGGGCGGTGATGCCGTCGTCGCCCGACTCGACCACCTCGACCTTGGAGGACTCCGACAGTTTCTCCAGCTCGGCCTTGATCCCCGATCCGGCGAGACCGGTGGCGCGGAGGAGCACGGTGCCGGCGTTCGTGGCGCGGGCCTTCAATTCCTCCGGCGTTCCATCGGCGACGACCTTGCCGCGGTCGATGATGATGGCGCGGGTGCAGGAGGCCTCCACCTCCTCGAGGATGTGGGTCGAGAAAAGGATCGCCTTCGTCTCGCCCATGCGGCGGATGAGCTGGCGGATCTCGTGCTTCTGGTTCGGATCGAGACCATCGGTCGGCTCGTCGAGGATGAGCACTTCGGGATCGTGGATGATCGACTGGGCGAAGCAGGTGCGGTGACGGTATCCTTTCGAGAGGGTGTCGACGCTCTGGTGGCGGACCGGTTCGAGGAAGGTCGTTTCGATCGCCTTGTCGACCGCAGCCTGGATTTCCGAGGCGGGGACGCGGCGCATCTCGGCGGCGAAGCGGAGGAAGGCCTCCACCGTCATGTCCGAATACAGCGGCGCGGCTTCGGGCAGGTAGCCGATTTTCGACTTCGCCTCGATTTCATTCTCCTCGATGTCGGCGCCGCCGATGCGGACGCGGCCCTGGGTCGCGGGGAGATAACCGGTGACCATGCGCATGGTCGTGGATTTGCCGGCTCCGTTGGGACCGAGGAATCCGAGGACCTCGCCCTTCTTCACGGTGAAGGAGACTCCGTCTACCGCCACCTTGGAACCGAAGTGTTTATGGAGATTTTCGACTTCTATCATGGATGAAACCAATGGATTCGGGTTGGAAAGCGTAGAGCCCGCGCCGATTTGTTTGGAAAAATCTCGAAAAAAATCGGGATTTTCCGGCCGGGGCCGGGGGGGAGGCGGGGGCATGCGCCTGTGCTATGTCCGCGTCCCGCCGCGATTCGCAAGGGAAAAAAGTTGCGGGATCGGGGGGCGGGCCGAAGCGTATCGATTCTCCCACCATGAAACTCATCAGTTGGAACGTGAACGGCATCCGCGCCGTGCTGAAAAAGGGCTTCCTCGACTTTCTCGGAGAGCAGCGTCCCGACGTGCTCCTCCTCCAGGAGGTGAAGGCCAATCAGGATCAGGTCGAGCACGACTTCGCCGCGGCCGGGTGGGAGGTTTGCTGGAATGGCGCGCAAAAGAAGGGCTACTCCGGTGTCGCCACGCTTTCACGGACGCCCGCCATCTCCGTCCATCACGGCATGGGTCTGCCGGGGCATGATGACGAGGGGCGCGTTCTCACCACCGAGTTTCGTGACTTTTTCGTCGTGAATGTCTACACGCCGAACGCGCAGGATGATCTCCGCCGTCTGCCCTACCGGATGGAGTGGGATGCCGCTTTTCTTGCCTTCGTGAAAAACCTCGAAACGCGCAAGCCCGTCATCTTCGCCGGCGACCTCAATGTCGCCCACCGCGAGATCGATCTCGCCCGTCCCAAGCAGAATCGCAAGAACGCCGGATTCACCGACGAGGAGCGCGCCGGCTTTGATGCCATCGTCGCGGCCGGATTCGTCGACAGCTTCCGTCACTTTCATCCCGATGAACCCGGTCATTACAGCTGGTGGAGCTATCGCGGCGGGGCGAGGGAGAAGAACGTGGGATGGCGGATCGATTACTTCTGCGTGTCCGCCGCACTCCTGCCGCGGGTGACGAAGACGGGGATCCTGCCCGGGGTGCTCGGGTCGGACCACTGTCCCGTGGTGATCGAGGTGGAGTGACGGTGCGGAGATCGCCGGATCGTCGTGCTCCTCACTCCCCTTCGCCCTCCGTCACCTTCTCCGCCGGCACCCCGAACTTCTCGCGATAGACCGCGGGCGGAATGTCGAAGACGGCTTCGAATTGCTTCGTGAATTCGCCGGTGGTGGCCCAGCCGAGGGCTTTGGAGATGCGGCGGGGTTCTTCTCGCGTGGTGAGGAGATGCGAGGCGGCGTGGAAGACGCGGCGGCGCTGGGCGTAGTCGACCATCGTCATGCCCGTGAGTTCTCCGAAGGCCTGCTCGATGGCGCGCTTCTCGAAACCGCCGCGCGACATCGCGGTCGGGTCGAAAGGCTCGGCGCGGTGGATGCAATCCTCGATCTCATCGAGAGCGTGGGCAGCCTCCGGCAGGATCTCGATCTCGGAGACCCCGCGCCAGAAACGACGGTATTCATCGGCCAGCAGCATCATCAATTTCAACACGGAGACGCGGGTGATGGGTTCGAGGTGGCGCTTGTCGCGGAGGAGACCGCGCAGGTATTCGAGTTCGCTGCGCACGCGCGAGGCACCGTCGCCGCGGGTCGTGAAGACGTGGAGATTCTCATCCCGCGGATGCCGGAACCACGACTGGTCGAAAAAGAGCGAGAGCACGTCCGGAGACCGCATGATGATCTCGTATTCCTTCGCGAGCCATTCAGGGAGAAAGCGCACCCGGGTGATGACGACCTCGTCGGGCTGCTTCACGGTGTGGCGGTGGCCGGGATTCACCATCATCGCCACCCCCTCGCGTACCGCCTGGGTGCCCGCCTCGGTCTCGTGGAGGAAATTGCCTTCCTGCACGAAGAAGATCTCGGGGAAATTCGTGGCGGGGAATTCGTAATCGTCGATCAATTGGAATTGCGTGAGCCGCACCGGCCAGCGGCCGGAGTTTTCGATGCGGTTTTCCGCGATGCCGGATTTCTTGAAAAAGAGGGCCATGTCTGCAACGTGGGGCGGTTCAGCGGGGATCGCGCGGCGGAGCCGCGAATCCATCCGGATAACGGACCTCGAGGAGCGTGAGACCCGCCGCCGGGGCGCAGTAGGGGGCCTTCGCACCGCCTCCGCCATCGACAAAGAGTGCCTCCAGATCCGCGAGGGAAATCCGGCCGTGCCTAACATACACCGCGGTGCCGACAAGGAAACGGACCATTTTATAGAGAAACCCGTTTCCCCGGAATCTCAGGACCAGTCCGCCGCCGCCTTCGAGGGGCCGCACCGAGGCCTCGGTGAGGGTGCGCTCGGTATCGCGCTCGTCGTCGTAGCCGTCATGCCGCTTCGCGGAAAAAGCGCGGAAGTCGCGCGTGCCGAGGTAGTGCTGGAGAATGGGAGCAAGCGTTTCCGCGCCTCCGAGGTCACGCTGGTGCCAGGCGAGTCCGTGCCGCAGCGGGGGAAGGACGGGGCCCGTGGCTATTTCGTATTCGTAGGTCTTTTCAACGGCGGAAAATCGCGCGTGAAAGGCGGGATCGACCTCGCGACAGGCCATCACGCGGATCGTCGGGGGCAGTTTTGTATTGAGCGCGCGCAGCCAGTCG
>JALRFZ010000738.1 GCA_023253615.1 Verrucomicrobiales bacterium
GGCTCCGGAGTCTTGGCGAAGGAAGGGAAGGCGTGGAAATTTTTCGCGATGGATACCGCGATCCGTGATCTCGATCATCTCGGCACCGCGAAGCGGTTGGGGTATGCCGGGGTGGGCTGGCGTTTCGAGCCGGCCGAGACCCTCGCGACGTCCGTCACCAAGGTGCGTGCCTCCGGGCTCGAGTTGGTCGCGGTCTATGGAGGTGCCACCTTGACCAAGGACGGAGTCGGATTCCGCGGCGATCTCGGGGCGAGGCTCGAGGTGCTCTCGGGCACCGGTGCGACGATCTGGCTGCCCGTCGGGAGTCCCGATTTCGGCGCCTCCGATCCCGCGGGGGACGCCATTGCCGTGCCCGAGTTGCGGAGACTCGCCGATCTCGCGGCGAAACAGGGGCTGCGCGTGGCCCTTTATCCCCACGCCGGATCCTGGCTGGAGCGGATCCAGGATGCGGTGCGGGTCGCGCGCGCGGTCGATCGGACGAATTTCGGAGTCACCTTCAATCTCGCCCACTGTCTGCGCGTCGGCGACGAGTCGAAGATTCCCGCGCTGCTCGCCGAGGCGGCACCGCATCTCTTCCTCGTCACCGTGAACGGAGCCGACCGCAACGCCGCGGGGGCCTCGTGGGACCGGCTCATCCGCCCCCTCGACGAAGGGGATTACCCGCTCGCTTCGTTGCTCGCGGATCTCGAACGGATCGGCTACACCGGGCCGGTCGGATTGCAGGGGTTCGGGGTGAAAGCACCCGTCACGGAGAATCTCGAACGCTCTCTCAAAGCCTGGCGTGCCCTGGTGCCCGCGTCTTGAGAAAAGCGCGATCGCGGGGCCAACGGAACCTCGGAGAGAAGCAGGGGTTTTTGAAGGGCCCCGTCGGTTCCCTTGGTCCGAACCGACCCGGTATACTCCCCGACCCGACCCTCTTTGATCATGATCTCCCGCATCGCCTCCATCGGCGGCTTCTTTCTCGCGCTCGCCGCCGCATTTCTCGTCGCCCAGGAGTCGCCCTCGCCCGGAAAGTCCAAGGCGGAAGCGAAGGCCAAGGCGACGACAAAATCAAAAGCCAAGGCAAAAGGGAAAGGGGTGGCCGCGGTGCCGGCGCCGGCCTTCCTCGCTCCCGTCGCGGAGCGGTTTTCCTCCGTCGATGCGGTGAAGCATCGCGACTTCCCCGATACCGGCATCGACGTGACTGGCGGGATCTGGACGGTCTACATCGAGCACGACGGCGATGCGGATACGCTGCACCTGGCCCGGCGGGAAGGAGGCGCGCTCGTGCCGGTCGGGCGGCTTTCCGAGCCCGGGGTGATCCACCAGCCTGCCGTCGCCCCCGACGGGGCCGGGGGCGTGTGGGCCTTCTGGGCGCAGGTGAATGAACGCGATATCATGACGCTGCGTGCCCGGCGTCATGACAAGGGGGAAGGGGCCGGCGAGGAAATCGAGCTCGCCGCCTCCGATGATGCGGGCAACAGCTTCGCGGATGCCGCGACCGATGCGTCGGGGCGCGTCTGGGTGGTTTGGCAGGAAATCCGACCCGGCGCCTCGCGCATCCTTCTCAAACATTGGATCGAGGCGGAGGGGTGGTCGGAGACAATCGATGTCTCCGGGGAAGGGGAGGGCGGCCATTGGGAGCCGCGCCTCGCCTTCACCGATGCGGAGAGCGCGTGGGTCGTCTACGACACTTCCGCAGGCAGTGAATTCAATCTCCGTCTCGCCCGCGTCGGTCCCGACGGCACGGTGAAGGACCGCGGACTCGTCGCCACGCCCGACTACGAGGCCCGTGCCGCCATCGCCGCCGATGGCAGGGGCGGGCTCTGGATCGCCGCCGAGCGAGGGCAGCGCCAATGGGGGCTCGACTCGCGCGGCCATGAAAACGCGATGGGTTTCAATGCCGGCAAGCGTCTGCTTCTCGGCCACTACGATCCTGACAAAGACACCTTCACCGAGGTGCCCGTGCCGGCGAACGGGCGTCCCACCCCCGCGCCCGATCCGAGTCCGGGATTCGCGGTGAACGTGCCCTCGCTCTCGGTCACGCCCGATGGCAAGGTCTGGATAGGCTACCGCTACTTCTCCAGTTTGTTCTGGCGTGCCGCCCTCACAGCCTACGATCCGGCGACGGGAGCGTGGCTCGAGCCCGCCGCCCTGCCCGACGGCACCATGGGACAGGACCGGCATCAGGAACTGGTCGTCGCGAAGGACGGCGCCCTCTGGATGACCTGGCCGACCGACCTCCGCGCCACGAAGGCACCGGGGATCGCCCGGGTTCATCTCGCCCGCATCGATACGGCGGCCGAGTGGCCGGTCCTGCCGGACGAGCCCGGGGCGTCGCTCTCGCGCGCGAAGGACCCCGAGCCTTATTTGAACGATCCGACCCCGCCGCGCCCTCTGACCGAACACCACACCTGGACAGTGGCAGGCAAGACCTACCGTCTCGTCTGGGGCGACCTCCACCGCCACACCGATATCTCGAACTGCCGCACCGGCTTCGATGGCTGCATCCTCGAGGCCTATCGCTACGCCTGCGACCTCGCCGGTCTCGACTTCCTCGGCACCTCCGATCACACTGACATCGGCAAGGTCTATTCGCCCTACGAATGGTGGCACACCCAGCGACAAGTCGATGTCTTTCACTCGCCCGGTCGTTTCGCCTCTCTCTACGCCTACGAGCGCGAGCAGCCCTTTCCCTGGGGGCACCGGAACATCGTTTTCGCGAAACGCGGCGGTCCCATCGTTTACATCAACCGGAGCCACTATCGCAGCTCCCCCTGGCAGCACACCCTGCCGGTGAAGGCGGGACTCGACCAGATCCAGCCGGCCGAGCTGTGGGACATTCTCAAGCGCCATGGCCAACCCGTCGCCGTCATCAGTCACACCGGAGCCACGGGCATGGGGACGGACTGGACGAAATACGAGGGGGGCATCGACAATACCTACGAGAACACCGTCGAGATCTTCCAGGGCGCCCGTGTCAGCTACGAGGGGCTTGGTCTGCCCCAGCCGACGGTCGGCCTTCGCCAAGGCGAGCCCTACACCCCGTCGAACCAAAACGGAAAAGACTTTCCCCTTCCTCCCGCGGCGATCACCGATTTCGAGGCCGCCTTGAAAGGGGAGAACCGGCAGGCGCTGAACAACGGCGTCTACCAGAAGGCCCTCGCGGTCGGTCACCGGCTCGGCGTCTTCGCCTCGAGCGATCATATCTCCACCCACACCTCCTTTGGCGGCGTCTATGTCGAGGAGTTCACCCGCGAGGGCATCCTCGAAGGCTTCAAGGCACGGCGTACCGTAGCGGCCACGGACAAGATCTTCGTCGAACTGAGCTGCGGCGGGCATCTCATGGGCGAGGTCTTCGAGACAAAAGAAAAGCCCGTCTTGGGTTATCGCGTCCTCGGCACCGCCCCGGTAAAACGGGTGACCATCGTGCGCAACGAATCCGATCTCCACGTCATCGAACCGAACGAAAAAGAAGCCGCCGGTGACTGGACCGATCCCTCGCCGCTCGCAGGGGAAAACCGCTATTACCTCCGCATCGAGCAAGCTGACGGCAACATGGCCTGGTCGTCGCCGATGTGGGTGACTGTTGTCGGTAATCGGTAATCGGTGGACCGGATCCGACACAAGCTTGTCTGCAACTGCCGTGGACCCTTTGAGTTTGCTCGACTGAATGAAATTCCTCTTTCCCATTCTCTGTGCCCTCGGTGCCCTCTGTGGTGATTCCCTCGCCGAGGACCCACGGCCCAACGTGATCCTCATTTACACCGACGATCACGGCTACTCCGATCTCGGCATCCACGGGCTGCAATCCGATCTGAAGACGCCCCACCTCGACGCCCTCGCCCGCAGCGGCGTCGTCGCGAAGAAC
>JALRFZ010000751.1 GCA_023253615.1 Verrucomicrobiales bacterium
CCTGGTAATGGGCGAGGTAGCGCCCGTCCCACTCGTAGAGGCGTCTGCCCTGGTAATGGGCGAGGTGGCGGCCGTCCCACTCGTAGAGGCGTCTGCCCTGGTAGGCGCTGATCGTGCAATCGGCGGCGTGCGCGTCCGGACTGGCGGTGAGCAGGATCGAGGCGAGGGCGGCGACGAGCGAGAACGGCGTTGTTTTCATGGGGAATCGGGGCGGGCAGGAGAGCCCCCCGAGGAGGCGGACGAAGAGAGGGGGACGGTTATGCGGTCTTTTACGGCCGGGCGTCGCTGCGGGAGATCGTAACGAAGTTCATTATCGGAACCGCGTTGCCCTATCCTGCCGATCAACTGTGGCGGGTGGAGGCAACGGCGGCATCCTGCCCGACTTCGAAGGTCGATTTTGGAACCTGAATTTTTTGTATTTCTTCGTTTCCATGGCGATTCAGAGTCTGGTGTTGCAGGGCCCACCCGGTTTCCGAACCCGGAGACCTGCTCGCCCGAAGAGTCGTCGTTTCCGCTTCACTTTGAGGATCCGATTTCATTCACATCCTCCGACCCTCTCCGGCCAGGCCTTTTGTCGTTGCCCACCGGGATCGGGGGGCGGCTGCCCGCGAGCTTTCCCGAGCAGGAGGTCCCTTTTCTACGGCCGCGGGACTCTGATGCGAACGGGCTCGGCGCTGACCCTGTCCGGTGAAATTCCCAAGAGGAGCGAGGCAGCCTTGATATAAGCGTCCAGCTGGTCTCCGTATCGTTCGTGCAGGTCGACATTTCCCTTGTCGGTCTTGAAATCGTAGATCCGCGCGGACACCGGCCTGCCTTCCGGGCCGGTCTCGATGTGAACACGGTCGAAGATGCCGCTGGCGGCTCTTCCATCGACTTCGACATCGAAGGCTCTTTCGCGCCAGACGGTGAAGCTTTCACCGGGCTTCCGCAGAATCTTCGCCTGATCGCTGGCGAGAAATTCGCGCACGAGCCCCGCTCCCTCCTTGGTGGCGCCTGCGTAATCAGGTTCGTCACCCAGCCATTCGACCTGTGCCAACAGTTCATGCACCTCGGTGCCGAGGTGACGCGCTTCCCCTCCGCCAAGGATGAGCCCCGCGGGGACGTCTTCACCCTCATGGGAGGAAGGAGAGAAATCCTGAAGTTTGCGATCCGACCTCTTGAGCCTGGTTCCGAGAATCCCGATTCGCTCGAGGTCTTTTTGCTTGTGGGCGTGATACCAATTTGGATCGCCCAAGCTACGGTTATACCGATCATCTCCATCACCTTTGGGGAAAAATTCGTCGAGCCATCGACCGGCGTTCTTGATGTCTTTTAACGGTGCTCTCAGGCAATAGAGCGCGTGTTTCGCGCGGGTCATGGCGACATAGAGCAGACAAAGATTTTCATAGGCCTGCCTGGAGCGAAGGTGTTCCCGGGCCGAGTCAAGGGTCGGGTCGGCTGCGCAAATCTCACGAGAGGGCAACGACAGTCCCCACTGGACTTCGCCATTCTCATCCCGATGCAAGGCAATACCGGAAGTATCGCGGAATTCGGAGAGCCCCTTGCCGTCCAGTTCGGGCAGAATGACCATGTCCATGCCGAGACCTTTGGAGAAGTGCGTGGTCATGACGCGGACCACGCCGGGTTTTTCACTCTCCTGCTCGACGCGATGGTCGACGAATTCGACAAAAGCACCGAGACCCTCGCCGGGTTTTTTTTGCGAATCGTAATCGGAGGCCGCCCCGATGAAGGCTTCGACCTTCGTGGCATCGACCAGCGATTTTCGCACGGCTTCGCGCACCCAATCCGACAAGGTCTTGGCTAGGCCCGCTTCGGCGATCAGTCCGAGTGCCCTGGTATGGAAGGCCGTCGTGTTGTCTGCCGCCAGGAAGCCGAAAGGCGAGGCCATAAAATGCGCCTCGGCAATCCGGTCGCTCGGAGAAGCGATAAACTTGACGAGGGCGAACAGGGCCAGCCCCTCGGGCGACTTGAGGCACGGGTTCACGCGACCCTCGGCCGCCACCGGGATGGCGTCCTTCTGTCCGCGAAGGAGGGCGACGTAGTGGTCCAGTCTCCTGCGGGTGCGGACGATGATGGCGCAATTGATGCCGCGTGCGACCGGATCGACTTCCCGGATGATGTCGAGCACGGCTTGATCAAGCGCTGCTTGGGCTCCCTCAGCCCCGTCATCTTTGTCGGACTTGAGTGTCCTGAGTTGGGCAAACCCTTTGCCGCGCACTTCCTTGCGCTCCTCGTGCTTCACCCAAGCCTTGCGCCAGTTGGCAACCATCTGCTGCGGAAGTTCAAAATCCGGAGCGTTTTCGAGCCGGTCGGTGGCGAAGACCTCGTTGATGACCCTGACGATGTTTTCGTCCGACCGCCAAGACTTGGGCAGATCCTTCCGGGTGATCTCGACCCCCCGGTTGACTTTGAAGTGTTCATGGACTTGATCGAAGAGCTCGAAGTCGCCGCCGCGCCAGCCGTAAATGGCCTGCTTGGTGTCGCCCACGTAAAAGAAGCTCCGGCCGTCTTCCTCGCAGACGACATTGTCGACCAGTGGCAGCATGATGCGCCACTGCAAGCGGCTGGTGTCCTGGAATTCGTCGAGCAACCAGTGGTTGTATCGGCTGTCCAACCGATACTCGATGTGGCTGTGCTCGACCTTCTTTTGGTGAAGCGCCAAAAGCATGGCCTGGTCCGAGAAGGTGAGTTTTCCAGCCTCGCGGACGGAACGCTTGTAGATTTTCTCGTAGTCCTCCAGCAACTTGTAGAGTGCTTCGGATGAGCCCATTCTGCTCAGCAGTTCCAGCTTGACGATCGATTGGAAGAGGTTGTCCCGAAGTGTTCGCAAACCATCGCGAAGAAAAAGACTCTTGCGAGCTCCTCTCCCGCCGAGAGGGATGTAGTCTTCGTCTGCGTCTCCTTTTCCGAGACCGGCATCGGTGAGCTTTTTGAGGAAAGCGGTCAGAGGCTTGCTCATGCGCTTGGGGGGACGATGATTGATTGCCTCCTCTATCCACCCTTCGAGAGTGGTTTTGGCCTCGTTCTCTAGTTGGGTGTTCGTCCGCAGGGCCTCTCTGTGGAATTTTTCGGCTGCCGACTTCACGTCCTCCGCCACGAGGATCGCCGATCCCCGGGGCCAAATGGCATCGGGTTTTCCCCATGAGCGCTCCTTGGATGTTTCGATGAACTTCTCCTGCAGAGAGAAAGCAGCGGCGGAAATATTTTTGAGGGCCGACTGGTCAGCGCGGGCGCGGCTTTGCTGGCGCAGGGTCTCGATGAATTCGTCCAATCCCTTCTTCTCGGTTGCGTCGGCGAACACCTGGTCCAGCGTGCGTCGCTGGATCTCCTCCTTGTCGGCGTCATCGAGCAGTTCGACCTCCTTGGACAAACCCAGCTCGAACGGGAAGGCGCGGACGATACGCCCGAAATACTGGTCGAGCGTCCCCATGGAGAGACGCGGGAGCGCTTGCACCAAGGCGCGCAGCAACTTGGTGCATCCCTCGGCATCGATCGGCTTGCAGTCTGTGCCCAAATCCTTGCGCAAATTTTCCAGTTCGTTCGGATCGGTGGCCGCTTTGGACAGACGATCGAAAAGCTTCTGTAGGAATTCGGCTGCGGCGGCACGCGTGAAGGTCAGGGCGAGGATCTCCTCCGGTTTGGCGTCCCGTTGGAGCAACTGGATGCAGCGCGTCACCAAAGCGTGCGTCTTGCCGCTGCCCGCGTTGGCGACAATCATCAGGTTCTGGCGGTAGGCGTTGTCGTCAGGCATGAGTCGAATTCAGGTTGCCGTTGAGCATGTGGATCGATTCATCATCGATCAGCTTTTGCGGATCCTCCTGCATGAACCAGTCCTCAAAGTCGTCGAAATCGACTTCAGCAGACGGTGACGGGGGCCAAAAGTGTCCGCCCTTCACCAATCGTGTGATGCGATCGGCGCATTGTTCCGCCGAGGCTTGCATTTCCTCGGTCAGTTCGAAGATTTGCGGGGCTTTCTCGGGGGCCTCACCGTCGGGCGGGAGAAGGAAGTAGCCGACTTCCACGCCCTTCTTGGCGTGCTCGGGCCAGATCTGCCGGGCCAACCACGCATAGAGAGGCAGTTGCAGTTCGGTCCACGAGCGCGGTTGAGGCGTTCCCTTCTTGGTAAAGATATCCAGATCCGCTTCCGGAAGATGCTTTCTCTCTCGCTGCGGCCCAAGGTGTGTCTTAGAAGGATTCTTCGGCTGAGAGTAAGTCTTGTAGTCGAGGATCCGCAGCCCCTTCTCGGGATGCATATCGATGCGGTCCATTGTGCCCGTGATGGCTAAATCCCCGAGCACGCGTTGGTCTTCCAGGACGACCTTGGATTCCGCGTCGAGTGTCGACCACCCTTCGGCCCGGATGGCTGCTTCCATCTCGGCAGCGGCAACAAGCCGTGCCCGCATGTTCTCGATCTGAACCTGAACGACAGGACTCGGCTTCTCGCCATAGAAACTCGGCGCGACAGCATCGAGCAGATCGGAAAGATTGCGGGCAATTTCATCGGCATCTCGCAAATGGGCAAGCGACGTGTCCAACGCGAATTTCTCCAGAACTTTGTGCATCACCGTGCCGAAGTCCGTGGCCGGAATTTCCCGGGCATCGGGATCCACCTTGCGCAGGCCCAGAATCGTCCCGAGGTAAAAGCGCAGGGGGCATTCGAGATAGTTCTTGAACGCGGTCACACGGATCGACTCGGGCGGCCACTGCCTTTCGTTTGGTCTTGGGATGCTGAGCTTGTGAGTAACTTCATTCTTGTCCAAGCGCTCCGAGCGCGGCGCGGGCCTGAGAAGCAACCCGGATCGTTCCGGCAACTCGTTGTCGTCGCAGCCGAAGAGGAGGCGCGAAGGACGGTTCGGCTCGCCCTGCGAACCCAGACGGGAGAAGCCAAGCCGCACCGCACCGGCCGGACGCGAGGCGAGAATGCACGAGAGCAGGTAGGCATCGCGGGCGAGACGGCCATCCTGCGTGACGAGTCCAAGGTCTTTTCTTGCCTTATCGGGCAGGAAAGCGTCATCGTAGGTTCCCGACGGCAAGGCTCCCTCGCGGCAACCGGCCACAATCACCATCTGCGCGGAGCTCCAGGGCGCCTCGAGCCATCCCTGCACCTCGATCGCTCCGGAAGAAGCCCGCGGGAAGATGCGTTTTCGCTTGATATCGGCTTTCGAGGCCGCCTCACGCATTGGCGGCGGCAACCGGGCAAGAAGTGCCGAGTTTTCGAATTGTCCCTCTGCCTCGGCCACGGCGGCCAGCTCCTTGGCGGCAATGGAACCTGCTTCCACCGAGCCGCGATGTCTGTTCACTTCCGCAAGCATCGCGTAGCCGCCCAACTTTTTGTCGAGAAGTTTTCGAGCCGTTCCGATCAGGACGTTCTGCGCTTGAAATTCGAGCGAAAGCGGCTTGTCCGTCGGCCGCTCCGCATGCTGTAGCCAACTTGCGGCGGCCTCGACCGTCGCGCACAGGCGCTGGCCGATCAGCCGATCGCAGGCTTCGAGCGCGCTTTTTGCCTGAAGGGCGTTCGCATCTTTTGCGACATCGACAAAAAAGGAGAGAAAGTGCGGCTTCTGGAGAAGAACGCGGAGGTCGCGCAGGCGGTGGCTGCGGGCGAAATCAGGCCAACCGAGCAGAATCTCGGCCGACTCGGTCAGCGCCAGGGCGCGTCCCTCGGGCAGGTAGGCATCCACATCGCGCCGCTCTATTTCTCGGGCGAGGGCCGTGGCCGACTCCGTTGCGGCGGCAAAAACATCGAACCCGGCATTGGTCCCGCCGGCCACGAGGTCTAGTAACAGCCCGGCTTCGGTCGGAGGATCATTGGCTGCAACGATCGAGTCCCGTTCGACGCGGGGTGTATGGTTCTTCCACCACCCGATATCCGGACGACCAACGGCATCGAGGTGCTTGGCATGGTCAGCCGGGCTCCAGGCCAGCACCGTCACGTCGATTCCCTGGTTTTCCAGCGATTGCAGATAGGCCTCCACAACCGGGGCCAGGTCGGGAATGCAGGCGACGACGACTCGCTTGAGTTCTGCGGGGACGAACGGGCTTTTCGACTGTTCGATCCGCACATCGTTGGAATCGCGCAGGCCGTGCCCGGACAGAAACGCGAGATATTCGGCGTAAAGTTTGCCGAAATCCCTCCAGCGAACCGTGTCGTCGGACAGCTCGGAGAGCAACTGCGGCGAAGCTGGATCGAGGCCGGCTTCCGCAAGCTGGTCGCAGACTCCGCAAAGACGCCCCGCCACCCCGAACCGTTCGTCCGGCGAATCGAGCGAAACAATCACGGGAACAACCGCGGCGAACCTTTGGCGATCGCCCTGATTGAGTCGTGTGGCCCAAGCCGCCTCGCGTTCCAGGCGACTGGCCACGGGAAGATGTTTCGGCACCAAGGCATCCATCGGCAGACGAAACTGCGCGGAGAGAACCCCCTTCTTGCCAAGCTCGCGCCGGATGCCCCGGCCGGCCCCGGCGGTGGGGATGAGAACGAGCGTGTCGCCCAGATCGATGGGGCTGCCCTCGCGCCCGCGCAGCAAGAATGCCGCAACCTGTGCGGCAAGAGGGGCTTTTCCAGTGAGGGTGACCAAGGGCTTCAAGGTTCCGGAAATGATAGGAGTTCAACAGCAGATCACGTTCCCTGGCGAAGTCGAGGAAGGTCGAGGAAAGGAATACGAGGAAGGTCCGGTAGTTTGAGGCGGACTGTAGCATCCAATTAACTGGCTTGGCTACATCTTCGCTCTCTTGGGGATGGATAACCCGATGCTCCGGTCTATTCCCCTTCGGAAAGGAACTCGAGATCGCGGCTCGAGAATTTCACGGCCGCCACTTGGATAATCCCTCCATCCTGCCTCTGGAGATGCAGCACCCAGTCGCTCGCGGCGATCTCGACGGGATCCACGCCAAGGGTTGCGACGGCCCTTCCCCGGGAGTCCGCAACGTGAAGAAGCCGCGCGGAAACACGGTGTCCATGGCGGTCACTCCAAATGCGCGTCTCGAAAAGCCTCTTGGCGGAGCGCGGCGCGTCTAACGCGTCGCGGTTTCCCGGGGTGGCGGCGGCACCGTCAGGGTCCGCCCGCAGCGGGCTCGGCTCGGAACCTTCTGCGGCTTGGGGCATCCGCGGCTCGACGGAGCGCGGAGCCGGCGTGGAACTGTAGGAAAGCGGATCCCCCGAAACCTCCGACTCGATCGCGTGGCGCAGCGCCTCGGCGTCGCCCACCACAGACTGCGTCTCGGACTCTAGCCTCATGATCGTTTCACGCTGCATGGGGTTCTCCACCTTCGTGGAGACCTTGGTCAGAGCCTGCTGTTCGACCGACGAAATGATTGCGAGACGTTGTGCCTCGAGCCGGGCGATCTGAGCATCCACCGCAATCATTTTCCGACCGGCCTCCTCCTTTGCCGAAGGGGATTCGAACACCCGCTGATTTTTTTCCAATTGCTGACGAAAATCATGAAGCCGCGCCAGTTCGCTGGAAAGGCCATCATGGACCCTCTCAAGCTCGGGGGCCTTTTTCCAGACCTCCTTGTAGATCTGGTCTCGCTGCATTTTGTTGTATCCATCGACCGCGCATCCGCCGATCCAAACGACGAGAAAAGCAGCGCCGAGCGTAACGCACCCACAGCCAAGTGATGAATCGTCGCTCATGTCGATCGCGCTGCCGTTTCCGAATAATTGCTTGGACCGCAGGGAGGTCGCGTCAGCGCAAATCGAGTCCCAGAGACTCCACCTCGAAAGCGGCTTCGGCCAAGTCGAGGTCCTCCTCCAACGAGCCGATCAGCGCGTCGATCTCGCGGGAGGAAGATGCGACATCAAAGTCCGCCACCGTGCCCGCCAGGGTCCGGTTCACATCGATCTGGGCGTTGAGCACCTCGACTTTCACCTTGAGCTTTTCGTAGTTCTCCACGGAACGCTGCAGCGCGGCGACTCCCTAGGCCTGGCTCTCCTTGATCTTGGCCAGGGCCCCCTCGTAAACGGTCGCGAGGCTTTCGAGACGGGCGCGGCTCTCCGGATCGGAGGTGTTGGCGATCCGGCCCGTCAACTCGCCGAGTTTGCGGTTCAGGGTCTTTTCGTAGGCGACCATTCGGACATGGCTAGCCTTGAGCTCGGCGTGGCGGTCGCGGTGCATCTGGAGAGCGACCTCCCCCTTTCCGGCGAGATCGACCAGTTTGTCCTCCGCTTTGCCCTTCAGCACCTTGTAGGAGGCCGAGACTTTGTCCGAGCCGCATCCGGAAACGCAAAGGGCGGCAGTGATGGCGAGTGCTGCGGCGAGAATGCCGGCGCCGGTTGGAGCATGGTTCTTGTGTGTCTTCATCGAGTCTGGGGTGTAGGCGAAGTGGCGGCGGCGCTTGCGTCAGGCAGGCTCCGGATTGCGTCCGCAGGGTCGGGCGATCCAAAATGGTCGCGGTCGTGGATCACGTCCTCGAGCCTTGGAACGAGACCGAGGGCTTCGGGCCAGCCAAGTGCGACCGCCCCGAAGGCACCGCCATGAAGGAGTGCGACGGCCACGTAGATGGCCAAGAAGCGGTTCCAGCGGACACCCGGATTGAGAAGGATCGCCGAAGCGGCGATGGCGTAGGAGGAAACCACCCCGGCGGTCTCGAAGGCCAGACCCACCGTGGTGGGGTCGCCCCCCCGTTCGGAAAGCCCGATCCGGTGGCGGAGAAACCAGCCGGCGAGGAGCACAAAGTGGGCCACCACCACGAGTTGCTGGATCCGCTCGGTGCGGCGCGCCACCTCGTGCCGGCGCTCCAAATGGATCCACGCCCAGACGAGCATCGCGACTGACACCACAGCGTAGACCGAGGCGGCGAGGATGTCGGAGAACTGGTAGGAACCTTCCATGGAATTTTTTCTTCGATCGGTGGATCCAAAAGGGAAATGTCCCCCGAGTCGTTAAGAT
>JALRFZ010000013.1 GCA_023253615.1 Verrucomicrobiales bacterium
CGAAAAACGCCGGCAGGAATGCCAGTCTGGATTCGAGCGAAATGGGAGGGCCTACGGAACACGCGGAAAACACAGAATTCAGAAGAGTTGAGTTACGGGAAAAAGAAAAAGAGAGATGGTGGATTTTTCCGTGTCTTCCGCGTATTCCGTAGGCAGCCCGACTTCTTTCCGCGCTGGTCGCACAACGCCGGCACGGAGGCCGGCGCTCCCGGGGGTTGTCCGCGAGGATCAGATCGATGCGTCGCTGGAGGAAGAGCGTGGAGCTTTGCGGCCCTCGTCCTCCTTCAGTTTGCCGAGATACTCGGGCAGCTCGACGCCGACGTTTTTGGCGAGTTCGTGGAGCGGCGGCACGGAGCCGGCGAGTCCGGAAAGGAAGCTCGCCGTGCTGCTCTTGCCGTCGCCGTTGCCACCGCTGTCCCACACCGTGATCTTGTCGATCTGGAGATTGGAAATGGCCTGCACCTGCTCGCGGACGAGTTGGGGGAGGAGTTCGGTGACGAGCATCTGCTGGGCTCCGGCGGGTCCTTCACAGGTGGCGATGAGGTCTTTGAAGCCTTTCGCTTTTCCGGCGAGGATGGCCTGGGCACCCTCGGCTTCGGCGAGGAGTTTCGCCCTGAGACCATCGGCCTCGGCGACCTGCACGAGCTTGATCCCGTCGGCCTCGGCCTGCTTCTCGGCGCGGACGGCGTCGGACATCCCCTGCTGGATGCGGCGGAGACGCTCGGCCTCGGCATCGGCCTCGACGATCTGGCGTTCCTTCGCGATCTCGGCCGGGACGACGATGTTCGCGAACTGGGTCGAACGCTCGCGTTCGGCGCGCTGGTGCTCGGCGCGTTGCTCGGCGACGTAGGCCTCTTCGAGCACTTTCGCCTGAGCGACCTTCTCCGCCGCGGTGGCGAGACGCTCGGCCTCGGCCTGGGCGCTGCGGCGATCCGCGTTGGAATTCGCGATGTCGACCTGGGCGGTGTTTTCCCCGCGGGTCGCCTCGGCGTTGGCGTTGGAGACGGCGATCCGTTTGTCGCGCTGGGCCACGGCGGCACCGATCTCACCGTCGCGGTCGGCCTGGGCGACTTTCACCTTCGCTTCGGCGATCGCCTTGGAAGCGGCCTCTTGTCCGAGGGCGTCGATGTAGCCCGAGGCATCCGTGATGTCCTGCACGTTCACGTTGATGAGACGAAGTCCGACCTTCTTCAGCTCGACCTCGACGCCGGTGGAGATGTTGGCGATGAGTTTGTCGCGGTCGGCGTTGATCTCCTCGATGTCCATCGTCGCGATGACGACGCGCATCTGGCCGAAGATGATGTCCTTGGCGAGTTCGTTGATGTGCTGCAGGGTGAGACCGAGGAGACGCTCGGCCGCATTCTCCATCACGCCCGGTTCGGTCGAGATCCCCACGGTGAAGGTCGAGGGGGTGTTGACGCGGATGTTCTGCTTGGAAAGAGCGCCCTCGAGTTTGATGTCGATCGGCAGGGGTGTCAGATTGAGATATTGGTAATCCTGGATGATCGGCCAGATGAAGGCCGCCCCGCCGTGGTAACACTGGGCTGATTTGCCCGAGCCTACTTTTCCGTAGACGACGAGGATGCGGTCGGACGGGCACTTTTTGTAGCGCGTCGCGATCGTGACGAGGAGGAGGAAGAAGACCGCGACGACGGCTCCGATGGCGATGAGATATTCAAGCATGTCAGGTGCGGGTGGGTGGGGTTCAGGAAAGAAGAGGCTCCACGACGAGGGTGGAGCAGCCGAGCTTTTCGACGACCTTCACCTTCGTTCCCGGAGCGATGGCGTTCGCGCCCTTGTTCAAGGCCTCGGCGACGGAGAGACGGCCCTGGATCATCACTTCGACTTGGCCGCCGGCTTTGCCTTCGCCAGGCACGGTGACGTAGACGGTGGCGATCTCGCCGACGGCATTCTGGTAATCGAGGGTGCCGCTGCTCTGCAGGCGCATCATCGAACGCATCAGGAGATACATCGAAGCCATGAGGATGGAACCGACGAGCAATCCGAAGGTGATCGCGAGGGCGAGGGAGTGGCCGTCTTTCAACACGATGACCCCGGTCCAGCCAAAGCCGAGGAAGAAAGCCGTGATGCTGCGGAAGGAGAAAATGCCCAGACCGGAACCGTGATCACCGACATCGCCGAGATCGGTGGCATCGTCGAGGCCTCCGAAAAAGAGGAGGATGAATTGAAGGATCAGGGCGAGGAGCGCGAGGATGCCGATCCCGTAGAAGATCTGCAATTCGAGGTTGAGGCCGAGCCACCAAAGTTCCATCGTGCGTCGATCCTTGCCCAAAGGCCGGGGCTTGGCAAGGCGAACCGTCTTTCTTTTCCGGGTCTTTTTTTGTAATGGCGGCATCCCCGGGATGGGGCTTCAATGCCCCGGGCGTGTTCCGGAAGACGTCCCTTTTCCCCGGTCTTGAATTCCCCCGACGACATCGGCTGGGTCCGTCACGTGAACGGACGCTGGATCGTGCGCGAGAGCCTGCGCGCGGATGCTTCCGCTTACCTCGATCATCTCGCGGCCGCCGATCCCGCGCGTCTCCGTGAATCGTGTCGCCGGGCGAAGGACCTGGTGACGACCCACCCCACGGAGGATCCCAAACCGTGGTTTTACGCCGGTCTGTTCAGCCTCGCCACCGGGGCCGAAGCGGCGCGGTTTCTGAAAGGGCACGACTTC
>JALRFZ010000139.1 GCA_023253615.1 Verrucomicrobiales bacterium
GGCTCCGCGCGATGGGGAGCGCCCGCGCCCCGAAGGTGGTCCGCGCGATGGGGATCGCCCCCGCCCCGAAGGTGGTCCGCGCGATGGGGATCGTCCGCGCCCCGAAGGTGCTCCGCGCGATGGGGATCGTCCCCGCCCCGAAGGTGCTCCTCGTGAAGGCGATCAACCTCGTCCCGGTGCCGAAAAAGGGCCCGGGGCCTGAGTCTTCCGAAGAAGTCGTTTTCTCAACTCCGCTCTTCCGCCTTGTGGTGGGAGGCGGAGTTTTCCTTTGTCAGACAACGCCGTTCACCACGTTTTCAAGAGGCGCTCCCGTCACGGCGGCGAGGGCGATCCGTGCGGAGGTCGATCGCATTTCGATTTTCGACTCGACGCTGCAGAAGGCCGCGTGACAGGTGACGATCAGATTCGGGGTGGCGGCTTCGTCGGCGGTGCGCAGCGGCTCGTCTTCGACGACATCGAGTCCCGCCCCGCCCAGGTGCCCTGAACGAAGCGAGGCGAGGATCGCCTCTTTGCGGATCACCGCGCCTCTCGCCGTGTTCACGACAAAAGCGCCGGGCCGCAGCCGCGCCAACTCGCGCTCGTCGATGAGGTGGCGCGTCTCTTCATTCAGCGGGCAATGCAGCGAGAGCACGTCGCATTGATCCAGCAGATCATCGAGCGTGCGGCAGCGCGTGATCCCGACCGCCTTGTCCGCCCCGTTCGGCAGGTAGGGATCGAAAAAGATGACGCGGAATCCGAGCGCTTTCGCCCGCAGTGCGGTCGCCGTGCCGATGCGGCCCAGCCCCACCACGCCGAAAGTCATTTCCCGGAGACGCCTCAACTTCGGCGAGACCTCGATCGCCCAGCCGAGACGCTTGGCCTCCTCGTCGAGCGGGAAGAGCTGCCGGCAGAGCGCCAGCGCCAGGGCGATGGCATGATCGGCCACTTCCTCCGTGCCGTAGTCGGGCACGTTGCAGACGGCGATGCCCTGCGAGGCCGCCGCCGCCACATCCACTGAATCGAATCCGACGCCGTTGCGGATGATGGCGCGGCAGTTCCGCAGCCTGGGCAGTCCCGCGGCGGTGATCGGCGCATTGTGCCAGACGATGAGGGCGTCGGCGCCATGGATTTCGTCGTCGAAATCGGCGTCGCTGTCGCAGAGGTAACGGCGCACCTCCGCGGCATCGCCGATCACCCCGCATTCCACCGACGAATCCGGATCTCCCTGAGGTGAGCGGATCCAATCGATGATGGCGACGAGTGGTTTGGCGGTCATGATGGCACCGATCCTAACCGATGCCGTTTCCCAGTCAATCCCGCGCGGGGGCGATGATCGCGGCGTTTCCCGGGCTTGCCGCGGAAGCCGCGGCGTGATAAAACTCACGCCTATGAAACTTCCCCTGCTGTTGCTCGCCCCGCTCTTCGCCGGTTCGCTCGTTCTCCACGCCGACGAGGCCAACACCCTGACCGACGCCGAAAAGGCGGAGGGTTGGAAGCTTCTCTTCGATGGAAAAGACCTCTCGCAGTGGCGCAACTTCAAGAAGGACGGGCTCAGCGACAAATGGCAGATCGCCGACGGCGCCTTCACCCTCACCGGAAAGGGCGGTGGCGACATCATCACGAAGGAGACCTACGGCGCTTTCGAGCTGAAACTCGATTACAAGATCGGCAAGGCCGGCAACAGCGGCCTGATGTATCACGTCACCGAGGAGGAGGACACCCCCTGGCGCACGGGTCCCGAGATCCAGATCCAGGACAACGTCGATGGCAAGGATCCGCAGAAGGCCGGCTGGCTCTACCAGCTCTACGCCCCCACCGTCGATGCGACGAAGCCGGTCGGCGAGTGGAACACGATCCACATCATCATCACACCGGAGAAGTGCGTCCACTTCATGAACGGCACCAAGTATGTCGAATACGTGAAGGGATCGGCCGACTGGGATGCCAAGGTGGCGGCCAGCAAGTTCTCGAAATTCCCCGGGTTCGGCAAACCCACCAGGGGTTTCATCAGCCTGCAGGATCACGGTGACGTCGTCTCTTTCCGCAACGTGAAGATCAAGGTGCTCGATTGATCCGGCCTCCGCGCCGGTCCTCACCGGGCCGGCGCCCGCTGCCAGCCCACCGGCTGGATCCAGGCCTGCTCCTTCTGCCCCTCGTAGGAGGGATTCGGGTGCTTCCGCGTCGAGGTCACCGTGGCACGGACATAGAGTGCGTCTTCGGGGTAGGTGAAGGTGGCCGTCGTCCCTTCGATCGTCGCGAAGACCTCGCCGATGCCCGTCTTCTCCGCCGCCGCGTCGTAGCCCTTCCGCGTGCCGATGAAAGCCGTGGAAAACACCACCCCTTCCACCGGGGTGATCTCCAGGGTGAGGCTGCGCTTGGCGGGATCGTGACGGATCGCGTCGAGCGTCACCCCCGTGCTGGCGTAAAAGCGGCCCGCCAGCATCGCCGTGACGAGGGCGTCGCCTTCGAGTTTCTCCGCTCCCACCATCACCCAGCCGCGGCCCGGCGAGACATCCTCGCCGTGGTAGGTGTGGGAATCGTCCGTGGCGAAGCCCATCAGCGGCGCATAGCCCAGCTCCGCGATGCGGATCGTGTTCGCGATGTCCCAGATTTCCTCATCTCCGGGCCGGGTCTCGTCGCCGAGGTGGTTGATCCCCGGATGTCCGTTGTAGACCTCGAAATAAGCCCCTTCCGCCACGTTCGCGAGATCCTCCGCCGTCAGCGCCCATTGGAAATTCGGATGGTTGAGATGGGCGAGGATGGGGCGTCCGGATTGTTGGCGGTATTCCTCGATCGCGATCAGGCTGCGGCGCAGGACGTCCCGCGGCGTCGCCTCGTCATCCTTCACCGCCTCGATTACCCGGTCGAGATTCAGCACGTTGATGTGCACCGGCTTCTTCCCGCCCGAGTTCGACATCTCCTCCGCCGGCAGCAGGTAGAACTCGCCCGGCTTTTCCAGGGCGGCGCGGCACTCCGCGAGTGTCTTCAACACGATGCCCTCCTTGCCCTCGCGCGTCTCGCGCCGCAGCCAGTCTTTCCCGAAGCGGGCCTCCGCCTTGCTCACCGCGTCGCGGCCGACCGCCTTCTGGCGTTTGCGGATCGATTCGAGGTCCATCCATTTCTCGCCTTCCTGGAGGATGTTGTGGTCGCTCATGCCGACGAAGTCGTAGCCGCGCGAGCGGTACCAGTCGAAGATCATCTCCGGGAAATCGTTCCCGTCGCTCCAGAGGGAGTGCGTGTGGGTGTTGCCCTTGAACCAGGCGCGTGTGTCGAGATCCTGCGCCGCGAGTGGCAGCGTGAGGCTGAAGCAAAGAAGGGAGAGGATTTTCATCCCTTCACCGTATGAGAGAACATCCGTCCCCGGCAAGCGCCGCTGAGACGGGATGAAGCCATGGGGGGGGCGTGGTGCTTGGTCGGTGAGGCGGTGGCGACGTGGACGTCACCACCACGGGCCGGAAACGCCGCGCATGCCGGTAGGGGTGGTCTGCGGACCGCCATGGCGGAGGCTCCTTTTTCAAAGCAAGCCTTCAATCGGCAGGAGCCCGAAAAAGAAGTCGAGGATGCGGCTTTCCGCGTCGGGGGCGGGTTGTCTCGTCTCCCGGGTTCCGCGGGAGTTCCAGATGAGGCGGCCACCGCGATCCTTCGTCACTTCCCAGGCGTTTTCCGGCGACATGAGTGTCTCGAGATGATCGGCGAGCTCCGCGCCGAGGCCGGGAGATTCGATGAGGAGTCCGTTCTCCGTGTTCAAATCGATGGAGCGGGGATCCAGATTGAGCGAGCCGATGAAACAGCGCGATCGATCCCCGACGCCGGCTTTCACATGGAGACAGACGCGATCACTCCGCACCGGCCCGACGTCGGCGAGGGCGCGGACGGGACCGGCCGCATCGGCCCGCAGTTCATGGAGCCGGACCCCGTCGTCGAGGAGGGGGCGCCGGTGCTGGCGGTAGTGGCTGTGGACGATGAGGTGGTTGTTGGCCTCCATGCCCGCGGTGAGCAGCCGCACCTCGACCCCGTTGCCGACATATTCCCGGATGAAGCGATGGACTTTGCGTCCGGGGATGAGGTAGGGGCTGGCGAAGAGAAGTTCCTCCCCGGCGGGCGAGCCGATCCCGGAGAGGGCCTGGTCGATGAAACGCCCGCCGAAGAGCGCTTCCTCGGCGGAGGTGGGGGCATCGTCGATCAGGGTGGCGGTCCCGGTATGCCAGCGTCCGCGCAGGGCCGCGAAATCCCCGCTCCAATCGCGACGGGTCCGCGGATAGGGAGCCCGTGCCAGGAGCCGATCCTCCTCGCGGACGTGACGCCGGATGCCGTCCGCCACTTCCGCAAACGCCCCCGGCCCCGTCGTCGGGGAGAAGGCCTCGCCGGGGAAGGCGAGCGGACTGTTCC
>JALRFZ010000204.1 GCA_023253615.1 Verrucomicrobiales bacterium
GACTTCAATCATCGCCTCGGTGTAGATTTCCAGGTTCGACACAGTCGCGGCATCGGCCCCTTCCACCGCCACGGGAGAGATCAACACGATGCGGGGTCCCGTTTTCCCGTTGAAGGCGGAGGTCTTCAGGTCCTGAAGATAACTGGCGAGCCGGACCTTGAACTCCTCGAGTTTCTCCTGTCCCCCGAAACTCTCATTGAACCCAAACGCCGCGAAAACGACGTCGATCTTCTCCCTCGCGAGATGCTGGGCGACGGTCGCGAAGTTGTCGGGGCGCGGCTGCAGGTCCACCTCGTCGCCCGACCACGCGAAGTTGCGGATGACGAGATCGAGATCGGGATGCGCCTGATAGAGCATCGCCTCAAGGATGCCGAATCTCCCGGCCTGCTCCAGCAGTCCGTTGCCGACGAAGGCGATGCGGTCGCCTTTCTCCAGTTTCAGAGGCAGCGTCGTCACGACGGCCTCGCCCTTCACCGGAAAGGGCGCGGACTCCGCGTAGATGCCATATTTCGCGAGCGAAGGATCGGCGGGCGGAGCCTCCTTGCCGGTCGATTGGTTCTTCGCGTCGGCAGGGTTGACCGGCAGCGGGCCTTTGGTCTGGGCCAAGGCTGCGACCGGTGCGAGGACAAGAAGGAAAGCGATCCGAAGGGGGAGCATGGTGGGACGGTGATCGTTCCGACGCGACAAGTCAAAGGACGGGGTTCCGCCACGCTTGCGTCTATCCGCTTCCCGGGCTATTCTCAACGCATGTCAGCGGCGGAAAAATGGCACTTCGTGACGGTGGAGGACTATCTGGCCGAAGAGGAGGTTTCACCGGTGAAACGGGAATATCGCGACGGCATCGTTTACGACATGGCCGGCGCGAGGAATGTCCATAATGACATTTCCGTCCGGGCGCTGGGGCAGCTTTACCTACAACTCCGGGGAAAACCCTGCCAACCTTGCAACAGCGACACCAAGGTCCGCATCCGGCTCACGAGCGGCACCCGTTTCTACTACCCCGACGCCTTCGTCGTCTGCAACCCGAACCCGGCGAACGACACCTACCACGATGCGCCGGTCGTCGTTCTCGAGGTGACCTCACCCTCGACCCGCCGGATCGATCTTGGTGAAAAGAAAGACGCCTACCTCGCGATCCCCACGCTGATGGCATACCTCGTCGCCGAGTCCACCGAGCCGGTCGTGCAAGTCTTCCGCCGCTCCCCGAACGGGGACTTTCATCGCGAAATGGCGATCGGACTGGAGGCGATCATCCCCCTGCCGGAGATCGGTGTCACGCTGGCCCTCGCCGACCTCTACGAAGGCATCGACTTCGAGGCCGAGGCGGCGGCCTTGCGGGTGATGGAGGAAGAGGCGCTCTACGCCGCAACCTGAGCTTGACCGGAACCCCGTGCCCCGCGACTCATTCCGTGTGACCGCCTCGCTCGATCTCGAACTCACCCCGCGCCGGAAGGTGCTCCTCGCAGCTTTCGCTGCGGCGACGATCCTGCTGATTCCCGCCGGGCTCTGGATCGCGGGGGTTCCCGCCTTTGTCCTTTGCGCCTGGCTTGTTGCGACCGATCCGGAGCCGAAGTTGCGCCGCCGCCTCGCCATCCTCCTCGGCTGCGTTCTCATCCTCGCCGCCTGCGACATCAATCCGGGCCTCGAAAATGAAAACTTTCTCCGCGTCGGCATCCCCTTCACCCTCGTCATCGTCCTGCCGGCCCTGATCAGCCATTTCGGAGACAAAGGCATCATCCGCTACCGCTTCTGGCCGGTCTACTGGCGCAAGCAGGATGTCATCTACACGATCCTTTCCATCCCCCTCGCCTACGCCGTGTTGAAGGGCTACGAATGGGGCAACCGGACCTTCTTCGACGACGAGCTTTTCCGCCACTGGACGCTCGGTCCCGAGCCCGATCCGGCGGAGATCCGGCGCCTTTTCATCGGCATCAACCTCGTCGGGATCTGGGACGAGCTCTTTTTCGTGAACACCGTCTTCGCCCTGCTGCGTTCGCTCTTCTCCTTCCGGACCGCGAACGTGATCCAGGCCATCCTCTACACGGCGGTGCTCTACGACATGGCCTTCACCGGCTGCGGGATCTTCATCGTCTTTTTCTTCGCCTGGACGCAGGGATCGATGTTTGAAAAGTCCGAGAGCCTGCTCTGGGTGCTCATCGTTCATCTCATCGTCGATTATTTCCTGGTGGCCTTCATCGTGCAGACCTACTACCCGGAGTACGGCCTGGATTTCCTCTGGAGAAAGGGATTCTGAGCCGCAACTCCGCCTCCGCCCGGTCTTGCGGAATGGAGCCACCCGGATAGAGTCGCCTCCATGACGTTCCGGCCTTTCTCCCTCTGGTTTCTCGTCCTCACCAGCCTGCCACTCGCGGCCGCCGATTCCTGGCCGGAGTTCCGCGGCCCCTCGGCCGATGGTCATGCTCCGGAAGCGAAGGTGCCGACGCTGTGGTCGGCGACGAGCAAAATGCGATGGAAGATCCCGGTGGAGGGAAAAGCATGGTCGTCCCCGGTGATCGCCGATGGGAAGGTCTACGTGACGACGGCCGTCCCGAAAGACGCCAAACTCTCCCTCAAAGCCCTCTGCTTCGAACTGGCCGACGGCAAGCAAGTCTGGGAGCGCACCGTCTTCGAAAAGGCCGAGGGGGCGATCCATGCAAAAAACAGCCACGCCTCCCCCACCCCGGTCTATGCCGAAGGCAAGCTCTACGTGCATTTCGGCCACGATGGCACGGCGGCGCTGAACGCCGGCGACGGATCGATCCTCTGGACGCAGACTTCACTCTCCTACGCCCCGGTCCACGGCAATGGCGGGTCGCCCGTGCTGCACGACGGCAAATTGATCTTCTCCAGCGATGGAGAAGCCGATCCCTTCATCGTCGCCCTGAGCACCGCCGACGGCTCGGTGGTGTGGAAGACACCGCGCAACGTCACGGTGCAGCGCACCTTTTCTTTCGCGACACCCTTGCTGATCGAGGTGAAGGGAAAGCCCCAGGTCATCTCCCCCGCCTCGGGCGCGGTGATCGCCTATGACCCGGCGGACGGACGGGAGATCTGGCGCTTCCGCTACGGGGAAGGCTATTCGGTGGTGCCGCGCCCGCTCCACCTCGACGGCGTTGTCTACGTCTGCTCGGGCTTCAACCGCGCCATCCTTTACGCGGTGAAAACGGACGGGACCGGCGATGTCACCGACACCCATCTCGTCTGGCAGGATGACAAGACGGTGCCGAAGGAGAGTTCGCCCATCCTCGTCGGAGACGAAATCTATTTCAACGACGACAAGGGCATCCTGAGCTGTCTCGATGCCGTGACGGGCAAGGAGCACTACCGCGAGCGTCTCGACGGCCAGGGAGGCTACTCGGCCTCCCCGGTCTTCGCAGGCGGCCATCTCTATTTCCACAACGGCAACGGCATCACCACGGTGGTGAAACCCGGGAAAACGTTCACGAAAGTCGCGGAGAACCAGCTCGGCGAATACGGTCTGTCTTCCTTCGCGGTGGTCGCGGACGGTTTTGTCATCCGCACCGAGGGACACCTCATCCGCCTCGGCGAATGAGCCGGCTCACTCCCGGAGGTATTTCTCGAGCGATTCCTTGAGCTGGGTGCGGG
Organism: Verrucomicrobiales bacterium; assembly: GCA_023253615.1. Classification (GTDB taxonomy): domain Bacteria; phylum Verrucomicrobiota; class Verrucomicrobiia; order Verrucomicrobiales; family DEV007; genus Arctic95D-9. Next base: position 3,607 of record JALRFZ010000204.1, read on the forward strand.
CGCGGAAAAGGAGACTTTTCACCGCCGGGACCGACATCGAGAGAACGGCCCCGATCTCCTCATAGGGCATCTCCTCATAACGCCGCAGGACCACGGCGAGCCGTTGTTTCTCGGGCAGGGCCTCGATGGCGCGGTCGATCGCCGCTTCCATCTCGCTGCGGAGCAATTCCTCGTCGGGCGAGCTCCCCTGCACATCCTCGACGACCCGGTGGGACGTCTCCTCTCGCTCCTGCACCGAGACGGTGGGCTTCCGCTGGCGGCGGCGCACTTCGTTGAAGACAAGGTTCCGCGTGATCGTGAAGAGCCACGTCGTGAATTTCGCCTGAGGCTCGTAGCGAGCCGCCGATTTCCAGATCCGGATGAAGACCTGCTGGGCGATGTCCTCGGCCTCGGTGGGGCTCCCGAGCATTTTGGCGACCGTGCCGATCACGGACCGCTGGTGGATTTCGACCAACCTTGCAAAGGCCTCGTAGTCCCCGTCCCGGATCCGCCCCATGAGTTCGACGTCGAGATCATTGGCCCGCTCCCGATCCTCGCCGTCGCCGGAGAGAGGGAGATTCGGGTCGGGAGGGGTCATCGGGGGATTTTTCGGAAATTCCTGAG
>JALRFZ010000274.1 GCA_023253615.1 Verrucomicrobiales bacterium
TCGCCCCGACCGCGGCATTGAGGATCATGTTTCCGCCCATGCGGGCGAGCGTGCCGACCGGCAGCCCTTTTTTCCCCGCTTCGCCGAGGATCATCGTGCCGAAAACGGTCGCGACGGTCTCGCCACCGTAGGGGATGAGCCCGAGGAGGGGATCGAGGCCGAAGCGGAGATCCGTGCCGGGGATGCGGATGCACTCGTCGAGCAGCCACGACATCTTGCGGGATACCTTCGCCTTTTCGTAAAGGAGTCTGCGAAGATCATCGACACTGCCGAGACCCTGCGTGGTGGAGGCGATCTCTTCCGGAGACGGTGGATCGGATGCGGGCATGGACGGACTCGTGGAGGAAGGCTCACGCCAGCGGTGGCGGGCTCGCCGGCAGTGGAGGCGCGCCAGCCGCGGGACGCCGGAGTCTTTTCACCACGAGCACGAGGAGAAAGATCGTGACGACGAGGATGATGATCCCCAGCACCGGCCGGTAGAAGATCCACGCAAAGGAAACGGTGAGCCCCCAGACGATGCCGGCGAGGAGGAAGGCGACGATGGTCGTACCGGTGCCGACGAGGCGGCCGAGGAAAGGCAGAATGCTCGCGAGCACGGCGATGGGACGGAGGATCATCGAAAAGGCCATGCCGAGGAGGAAGAATCCTCCGATCCGGATCGCCCAGGTCAGCATCTTGTTCCGATCCTGCGCCATCTGGAACATACCGGCCGCGTCGTGGTGGCCGGACTCGAGGAGATCGACGGTGCCGCCGGTCTTCGTGCGGTAGGAGACGAAGGTGTCGCCGCTCTGCTGGGCGACGACACTGGCGGGACCTGCCGGCACGCTGAGGAAACGGACGCGGAGGTCGCCGACGGCCGGCGATTTCGGGTCGTTGCCGAAAAAGACGAGGCCGTTGTCGAGCTTGGCGGTGGTCCGCACCTCTTCGGCCGCATTCCCGAGCGATTCGACTGCGAGCGGGCGCGCTCCGCCGATCTTCGCGACGAGAAAAGGGGGCAGGGAAAACGCGCCGAAGGTGACTTTTCCCGCCGTGAGAGCCGCATCGCGGTATTTCATTTCCGTGGGATTCCGGTGATCCCCGGCCACCTTGAAGCGGCTCGAATCGACCGGGCTGTCACGCCATTGCTTCTCGTAGGTGTAGGTCTTCACCTCCTCGGTGCCGCCGCCGACTTTCTCCTTGGTCTCGCTCCGCACGACCTCGACCCATTGATACATTTCCGCTTCACGGATCAGCTTCACGGCGGCCACGGTGATGCCGAAGACCTCGTCCTGCAGCGGCGCGTCCGTCCGCGTCTCGCCGGTGAGATGGACGAGTTTGCCCTCCATGGCGGGATCGACCCTGTCCGACGCAATGGAAACGACGGCTCCGGCTCCCTCCTTGAGGTCCTTGTGGCGCTTCACGGCGCGGCCCTCGTTCCAGAACAGCAGCACGGTGCCGATGATGACGAGGACCAGCCCGAACAAGGCTCCTCCGATGGAATCTTTTCCGCGGCTGCCCAAACCGCGACGGGTGACTTCGACATACTGGCTCATGGTCGGTTTTCTAGCAGATCCGATGCCGCGCCGCAACCACAATCCTCGTCACCTTGAGACGGGCGGAAGGCGCTGCGCCGGGGGCTCCCGGCCAGCTAAAAGGATCAGGCCAGGGCCGTCACCTTGATGTCCATCAGCATCTGGGCGTTGCTGGGATAGCGGTTCATGCAGCGGATGAGCCACTCCATCGCGTCGGCGGGACGATAGCCGCTGAGTCCGCGCCGGATCACGTAGATCTTTTCCAGCATATGCGGCGGCAGCAGCAGCTCCTCGCGACGGGTCCCGGACTTGTTGATATCGACGGCGGGATAAATGTAATTCTGGGCAAGCTGGCGATCGAGGACGAGCTCCATGTTGCCCGTGCCCTTGAATTCCTGGAAAATCGCTTCGTCCGCCTTGCTGTTGGTCTGCACCAGCGCCGTCGCGATGATGGTGAGCGAACCGGCTTCGCGGGTATTCCGCGCCGCCGCGAAAATCCGTCGGGGCACCTCGAGCGCCCCGACGACGAGACCGCCGCTGGCGGTGCCACGGTTGCCACCACCCCGCATCTGGCTGTTGAAGGCACGGGCGAGACGGGTGATCGAGTCCATCAGCATCACGACATGGCGCCCCCCCTCGACGAGGCGCTTGGCGCGCTCGGTCGCGAGCAGGGCGATGCGGGTGTGGTCCTTCGCCTCACTGTCGTTCGAACTCGAAAAGACCTCCACATCGGGGAAGGAACGTTCGAAATCGGTCACTTCCTCGGGGCGCTCGTCGACGAGCAACACCATCAGATGGATTTCGTCGTCGTAGTTTTTCTGGAGCCCTTCGGCGATGTGGTGGAGGAACGTCGTCTTTCCGGTGCGCGGCGGAGCCACGATGAGCCCGCGCTGGCCGCGCCCGATCGGGGCGACGAGATCGATCACGCGGGTCGTGAGCCTGGCGGGATCGGTCTCGAGGGTGAGCTTCTTGTTCGGATTGATCGCGGTGAGCTCCTCGAAATAGGGCAGGCGGGCGCAATCTTCGGGAGGATTGCCATTGATCGCGAGCAGCTCGATGAGCTGCGGACCGCGGATGCCCATCTTCGACACGCAACGGACCATGTGCCCGTCGCGCAGCCCGTAGATGCGGACCACCTCGGGAGTGATGAAAACGTCTTTCGGCGATTGCTGGAAGCCCCGGATGCGCTCGCGGAGAAAACCGAAGCCTTTCGGGGAAATCTCCACGATGCCCTCGGATTCGATCGCCGGAGAGGCTTCGAGAGCGGCCAGTTCGCGGGCGCGCTCCTTCTCCTTGCGCTCGAGATAGCGTTGTTTGCGGGTCTTGAAAACGCGGGGCTCACCGCCATCACCGGTCGTGCCTTCGCCGACATCGTCGCCCGCTTCGTCGTCGAGACCGGTCTCGTCATCGAAATCGGCTTCGTCCTCGGAGTGTCGCCGGGGCTCCTGAGCCGGTCGCTCGGAGCGGTCGGCGGAGTCATTCTGAAAATCCCGGTTCCCTTTGCGCCGACGCTTGCGGTTGTTCCGCTTCCGGCCACTTCCCTGACCTTGGCCTGGATGAGGACCGCTTCCTTGGCCGGCTCCACCGGAAGGGCCATCGGATCCTCCTTGGGGAATCTCCCGGCTCATCTGGGGCTGGTGTTCCGGATGGGAAATTGCCGGGCGTTCGCGGCTCTCGGCAACGGCCGGAGCGGCCTCGGCCCGGCCGGGCACTGGATCCGTCGGCGGCGGAGGGAGGGAGGGCTCTGCCGCGGGAGGCCCGCTGCGGGGCGCGCGCTCTCCCGGAGAGGCGTCGTCGATCGCGGGTTTCGGGGATTTGGCGGGTTTCGCTGCCCGCGGGGATTTGGTGGTCCGTTTCCGCGGCGAGGCCTCGGTCGGCGTTTCGGCAGGGTCTTGCGGGGCAGCCTCATTCCTGGCGGCGGCGGTCTTTCGTGGCGCACGCTTTTTTGCGGGGGCCTTGGCTCCCGCACCTGCCTCGGAAGAAAGGCTCTTCCCGGCATCAGAAGGGGGGGCATCTGCGAAAGACTCGGATTCGCTCATGGGAAAGGGGGCGGTCTCGATCCGCAAGGATTCGGAGGAAGGGGAAACGGAAAGAAATTGGAAAAATGGAGAGGAGCTCTGAAATCCAGAAAATCCGGGATTTCAAAAGTTCCCGAGAGAGTTCGGTCGACTTTCGGGAACCGAGCGTCCCTTAATCTGAAGGAGAGAAAACTCGCGCCCGGCGGGGTGAAAAGGGGCGGCACGAACTCCCGATCTGAGTGCGTTCAGGGACGTGGGAGTCTCTCCCTTCCTCCCGGTGCGTGCAAGTCTTTTTTTACCCCGGGAAGCCCGTTCGATGGGACTCGGCGACCTCGTCGAGAAAGCGGGAAAGGGCACCCCGGGTGACCTCGGCGACGTTGCCATGGACGCGGGCAAAGGGGGGCACGAACCAAGGATAGGCACCGGTGACGTCGTGGACGACGCGGACCTGGCCGTCGCAATGGTGTCCCGATCCGATCCCGATCGTCGGGATGCCGAGCCGATCGGACATCTCCGCGGCGACTTGGGCCACGATGCTTTCGAGAACGATGGCGAAGGCCCCGGCGGCTTCGAGGGCGAGGGCGGCCGCGACGAGCGATCTGGCCTCCTCCTCGTTGCGGCCCTTTTTCTTGTAGCCGCCCTCCTCCCGGACCCGCTGGGGCAGCATCCCGAGGTGGGCGCAAAGGGGAATGCCCGCTCCCGTGATCGCCTCGACCTGGGCGATCTGGTCGAAACCTCCCTCGAGTTTCACCGCATCGGCCCCGGCCGCGACAAGCTGTCGCGCGCTCGCGAGCGCCTCGTCGGGGGTGTCGTAGGTGTGGATCGGCAGGTCGGCGAGCACCACGGCGTTTTTCACCCCGCGCCGCACGATCGTGGTGTGGTAGATCATCTGCGCCAGCGTCACGGAGGTCGTGTCCTCGCAGCCCGCGACCATCATGCCGAGGGAGTCTCCCACGAGAATCAATTGCACTCCGGCCTCGTCGCAGAGACGGGCGGTCGGGTAATCATATGCGGTGAGTGCCGTGATCGGAGGAATCAGGCGATCGGCGAAAGGAGGACGGGGGAGGGATTTCATGATCGGAAGCGCCCCGGAGGAAGGCACCGGTCGTGCCAGAATAGCGCGGAGATGGAAAAACGAAAACCCTTCCGTGCCGATCCGGAGCCGGAAGACCAAAGGGCAGGGGAGTGCATCGGAAAATCCAGGAAAAAATTATAAAAATATTGATTAATTATGGAAATTATATTAAAATTCACCCAACACACAAACAAGGCCGATCACCTGCCGTCTTTCTACATCGGACCACAAACTCCCTGAACCTCCCTTTGTCCGCCTGAGAAACGGAAGAGGGGCCTTCTGGAGGTCCTGATGTCAGAAGGAGCCACGGGGGTGGAGCCAGACAAACAGATGGTAACACACGCACATGGTGGTCGGGGATTTTTCCCGGTCCTGACAAACCTCTCCGAAAACCGTTCTTTCCCCGCGGGAGATTGGAGCACGGAGGGGGGATTCCTGCTTCAGCAGCGTTATGACAAGAGCCGTCGTCCCGATCCGGGGCGTCCCTCGACTCAACGGCGCCACAAGAATCATGGATTCCCGGATCGTGGCAACAGCCCCCAGCCATTGCCGCAATCGGAAGCGGCGTCGCGCGGGTGACCCGACTCTTTTGTCCGCCAGGACATTGGTGAAGAGATGAAAAGTCGGGGTGGGGTCGAGTGGCCCCATCCCGATTTTTTCCAAATCGTGTCAATCCCGTCCGGCCCCTCGGATGAGCAGGGTGATCTCTCCCTTGGGCGGGTGGGCCGCGAAATGGGCGGACAGCTCCGCAGCGGTGCCGCGGTGGTAGGTCTCGAAGCGTTTCGTCAACTCGCGGGCCACGCAGACTTCGCGATCGGGTGCGAGCGATTCGAGGATCCCGAGCGTGCCGGCGAGGCGATGCGGCGATTCGTAGAAAATGGAGGTCTCCCT
>JALRFZ010000283.1 GCA_023253615.1 Verrucomicrobiales bacterium
GGAATCATAATCTTCAATTCGGGTTACACCCTGTATGAGGCGTCGCCGAATAACCCGGCGAGCGCGTCCCAGTCAGTCTGGGCCCTTGCACACCACAGGGAAAGCAAGGGTGACTTGGAAACATGAGTGGGAACAGGGCAAGCGGGCAATTGTCGGAAAGGCAAGCGGCTTGCACTTCTGGAAGCCGCTGATCTCAAAGGAGGAAAAATGACCGGTGACAAGAAGAAAGATGGCGACAAGCACCCCCGCCCGCCGATCTCGGAGGCTGAGCTGATCGCGCTGGCCAGCGGGCGCAACCTGGCGGTGCTGAAAGAACTGTATCGGGCGCGGGGCAACGTCCTCGACCTCGATCACATCATCGTGGGCATCCCGGCGGAACTTTTCTCGGTCCAAGTGGGTGAAGAGATATCCCAGGTGAGAGTCCGGCCCTATGAGCAGCAGTAGGGCGGATCCAGACCGCGAGGCGGGGCCATTCCGCCGAGTCCTCGATCGCTGGGCGGAAGCAGATCCCGTCTCCGCCACCAAAGGTTTTTGCAAAATAGAGATCCTCGCCGTCGACCTGCCATTTCGCGAGAAAGTAACCCTCGTCCCATTCCATCCAGCGCGGACGACCGGTCATCGCCTCGTGCAGGCGCGCGAGCAAGGTGCTCTTGCCGCAGGCGTTCGCCCCGATCAGACACACCTCGGCGAGGGGATCCCCCGTCGCGGCGTCGGTGAGGTCCAGATCGAGGAAAGGCAGGCGCGTGTCGCGGAGAATGAGGAGGCGTTTGAGAACAGGGGCGTCGGACATGGAAAGGCTAGAGTAGGTCGGAAGTGCCCCTGGCTCAACCCTGAAGGGCTGGCGGAGCGGGAGAAGGGGATGGAAAGATTCCCATTGTGAATTTGTGCCAAATTTGACATAAACCCGCCATGCGAAAAGCCCCCTCGCTCTGGGTAGCCCTGCTATCCGTGGTATTTTTGAGCTCCGCCCGAGCCCAGGTCGTTATCAACGAGGTGATGGCAGCGGGTTCGGACCGCCTTCTGCAATGGTCTCCGTCAGGTGTCCCGAAGCTCGGATTTGGCGCGGCCTGGCATGTAACGGCCTTTGATGACACGACTTGGCTCACCGGGGTCGGACCGTTTGGATTCGGATCATTCACGAACGTCTCACCGACTCCCGTCATCGGCACAAACGTGGCCACGCAGCTGGTCAATCTGACTCCGACGATGTACTTGCGGAAATCCTTCAATGCTTCCGCGGCGATGGCGGCGGATTCGCAGGCGTTGACGATCGAGGTGAAATACAACGACGGTTTTGTCTGTTACCTCAACGGCGTCGAGGTGGCGCGCCGCAACGCCGGGCCGGTCAATGATTTCAAATACCGCGACTCCTTCGCGGCGATGGGTACGCCCGCGCACACGGAATCGACGACCACTCCCTACCTGCGTACGGAGACAATCTCACTTGGTGCGGCGAACACCCGGCTCGTCACCGGCACCAACGTGATCGCGATCCATGCGCTGAACCATTGGGAAAACACCAACCTCCACAACACGTCCACGAATGCGCTTGTCGGGATCAACAACAGCAACAACTTCTATTTCTCCGGTGATCTCAAGCTCGGCGCCACGACCCTGGTGGCGAACAACACTTCGTGGAAATACCTGCCCGGTCTCGTCGAGCCGAGCGGCGGCGTCTACGATCCGGCCTTGCTCTTCGCGGCGAAGCAGAACGTGCCCTGGGGACGTCCGGCGTACGACGATGCGGAGTGGAGCAGCGGAGCGGCGCCCTTCGGCGCGGGCACGCCTCCGGGCGGGGTCACGCTCGGCACCAATCTCACCGCGCAAATTCCGGGTCAGGCGTCTTCGCTCTACCTGAGGACGGTTTTCAGCGCCACCACCCCGCAGGTCGCGGACACGCAGCCGATGCAAATTCTCGTCGATTGGGATGACGGTTTCGTCGCGTATCTCAATGGCGTCGAGATCGCCCGCGACCGGATGGACCTGGCCAACAGCTACACCCCGCACGATGCGGTCGCCTCGAGCGCTCGAGGACCCGGCAGCTACGCGACCTACACGCTCGACCTGCCCGCCCGGCTCATCTCTCCAGGCCTGAACGTGCTCGCGATCCAGGTACACAACGTCAGCCTCGCCGACTCCGATCTCTTTCTCCGCGCCCAACTCCGCACCAATCCGGCCGGAACCAATGCCCTGCTCGTCGCGGCGAACGCGACCTGGAAGTATTTTGTCGGTCTCTCCGAGCCGCCCGTGGCCGAGGATGAAGACTCCGACACCGAGATCGAAGGACCGGAGTCCTCGCCCGATTGGATCGAGCTGAGAAACACGGGGGGCGATCCGGTTTCGCTCTCGGGCTGGAGGCTCAGCGACAATCCGGGCTCGCCGAACAAGTGGACCTTCCCCGCGGAGGCGACGATCCCGGCGGGCGGGTATCTCGTGATCCTTTGCGACGATCTCATTAATCCGGCCCTCAAATACACGCGTTTGCATACTGAATATGCCTCCCGGAAAAGTATTTCATGACGCGGGCTGGTTGCTTCTGGAGGCTTCGCATGAAGGAGATGATATTCT
>JALRFZ010000367.1 GCA_023253615.1 Verrucomicrobiales bacterium
ATGTCTTCCTCTGCTGAGGGGCGTCACGGCGCAAACCCTGACAAACGGCGAAAATTCCCGCCGAGAATCTTCCGCTTGGCCTCCTCGCGGATCGCGGCGGCGGTCACCTTGGTGAGCTCGGTGCCGAGGGAACGCGAAGGCAGGTGGCTGCCGAAAACGATGCGGTCTTCGCCGACTTCGCGCACCGCCATCTCGATGAATCCGGCGGTGGCGTCGAAACCGGAGGTCTCGATCCAGACGTTCGGGCGGTCGCGCACGGCGCGGATTCCCTGCTCCCACTCGCCGCCGGCGTGGGCACAAACGAAGACCTGCTCCGGATAACGCGCCGCGACGACGGCGAGCTCGGCGGGGGTGGACTCGCCGGGGCCCTGTTTGCCCCCGGTCTTGTTCCAGGTGTGCTGCATGATCACTCCCTTTCGCGCGATGACGGCTTCAATGAGCGGCACGAGGCGCGGATCGGAGCAGGCGAGCGCTCCCGGACCGCCTCCGGGGAAGTAGACGCCGATCATGGGACCGTCGCCGAGCCAGCGGTCGATCGCGGCGAGCGAGGCTTTGAGGTCGTTGGAATTGAGCTGGATCATGCCGAGCAGATTCTCCGGCCATGCCTCGAAGGGTTTGAGCACCAACTCCGGCCTCGCACGCAGCAGCTCCTCCACCGCCGCGTCGCCGGTGGTGCCGATGCCGACGTGGGAAAAGAGGCAGAGCTTTTCAAAGTGGCCCAGGGCGATCGCGCGCTCGGAGCGTTCCATATCGGCGAGCGTCGCGGCAAAGCCATCCTTGCCGGGATGGCCATGGGCGGGGGTGAAATAGGAATCCCAGATGCGGTAGTCGCGCAATTGCTCCGCGGGAGGCAGGCCCCAGGTGAGGTCGGCGGGTTTCATGCGAGCCAGCGATCGGCGTTGCCACGGAGCACGGCGGTGAGCGGTGCCGCATCGAGTCCCGCCTCGTGGACGCGCACCAGCGCCGCTTCCGGTATGAGGAAGGGGGCGTGTGATCCAAAGAGGACGCGATCGGGACCGAAGGTCTGCACAAGCGTGGCGACGGCGTCGGTGCCATCGACGAGGGCGGTGTCGAAGGAAAGGTTGGAGATGGCGTTGAGTGCGTTTGTCAGGGTGCCGCGGGCTTTCCAGTTGAGGAGCTGCACTTTCGCCTCCGGTGATTCGGCCATGGCCGCCGGAAGCGGCCCGAGATCGACCCCGGGCACGCGCATCAATTCGGGTTGGGTGCGGGCATCCTCGATCGCGATGACGAGCTGGACGAGACACTTTCGGTCGGCGGCGGCGGCGAGGAGCTCGCCGAAACCGGGATGACCGAGGCCGTAGCCGTGATAGCCGGGATGCAGGCGGACGATCGAGGTTGCCGCGGCGAAGTCGCGCTGCCATCCCAGGGCGGACGGGTTGATCGAGACCGCGGGAACGAGCTCGGGGAAACGCGCGCATTCCTCCATGAGCCGATCATTCGCCGCAGCGAGGTCGCGGTGGAAGAGCCCCTCGAAGGAGCCGGAGAAGGCGCGGGTGATGCCGAGCGAGCGCAGCTTCGCGACGAGCTTCCCGGTCTCATCAAGGGGGAGCCGGCGGAAGGGCCAGTGAAAGAGATTCACGTTCGTGTCGCAGATGCCGGGAAAGTCGTCCTCGGCGTGGGCGACGCCTCGGGCGAGGGCCGCGGTGGCGAGGGTGCCTTTGAAAAGATCGCGGCGTTTCATGCGATGAGATCGGTGACGACACGCGGCGGAACGATGCCCGTGAGGCGTTCCTCGAGTCCGCCGCGCGGGAAGAAGAGCCGCTGGTGATCGATCCCCAACAAATGCAGAACGGTGGCGTGGAAATCATGCACGCTGACGGGATTCTCGACGACGGCGTGTCCGAAGTCGTCGGTCTGGCCGTAGCGGAAGCCGCCTTTCACGCCGCCACCGGCCATCCACATGGAGAAGGCCTGCATGTTGTGGTCGCGTCCGGTGAAAAGGTCGCCCGTCTTCTGCGAGGTGGGGGTGCGGCCGAATTCGCCGCCCCAGATCACGAGGGTGTTTTCGAGGAGGCCGCGTTGTTTCAGATCGCGGAGCAGTCCGGCGACGGGTTTGTCGGTGCGCTCGCAGACGGCGCGGTGGTTGTCCTGCAGATCGACGTGGGCGTCCCAGGGCTGTTCCTCGAGGAAGAGCTGCACGAAACGCACCCCGCGCTCGATGAGACGTCGGGCGAGGAGGCAGCGCCGTCCGTAGGAGTCGGTCGCCTTCTCGCCGATGCCATACATTTCGAGGGTGTGCGGCCGCTCGGCGGAAAGATCGAGGGCCTCGCTCGCGGAGAGCTGCATGCGCGCGGCGAGCCCGTAGGATTCAATGCGGGCGTCGAGGTCGGCCTGGTGGGGACGGCCGTCGCGATGAATGGCGTCGAGCTTTTCGAGCAGGCCTTGGGCCGCAGTGGTGACGGCGGAGGGTTGCTCGTATTGCGGCTTCAGATTGAGAATGGGCGAGCCGGAGGGACGCAAGGTCGTGCCGGAGAAAGTCGGAGGGAGGAAACCGGAGGTCCAGTTGCGCGTGCCATTGTGGGGCAGTCCGAGGGCATCGTTGAGCACGACGTAGGCGGGCAGGTTGCGGTTCTCGGTGCCGAGTCCGTAGACGGTCCAGGCGCCGAGGGTGGGGTATCCCATGAAGAGGCGGCCGCTGTGGATCTTGTAGAGGGCGTTGTCGTGGTTCGGGTGATCGGTCCACATCGAGTGGATGAAGCAGAGCTCGTCGATCATCTTCGCGGTGTGCGGGAGCACATCGGCCATCCACTGGCCGGACCGCCCGTGCCGCGCCATCGGATACTGCCCTCCCATCATCACGCCGATGCTGGTGGTATCCTGGTTGCCGATCGCCTCGACGTTCCCGGGATAGGGTTTGCCGTCCATGCGGTTGAGGACGGGCTTGGGATCGAAGAGGTCCATCTGGCTCGGCCCCCCGTTCATGAAGAGCTGGATCACCGAGGTGGCTTTGGCAGGATGATGGCCTTGGCGCCGGGCGAGGTTGTTCGGCAGGGCATCGGCGGCAAGGGCGCCGGAGCCAAAGTCACGTCCGAGGAGCTGGGCGAGGGCGATGCCGAGCAGGCCGTCGCCGGTGCACGCGAAGAAATCGCGGCGGGCGAGCGGGGTGTTTGTCAGGAAGGATTCCTTCATCGGATCAATCGAGATAAACGAAGGCGGCGGAGTTCAGCAGGGTATGGCAGTAGGTCTCGAGGGCGCGGGTTTTGTCGCCGGACCACTCGCGTTCGAGGGCGCGGAGGGCTTCGCGGCCGGCGGCAAGTTCCTCGGCCGTGGGCAGGCGGCCGAAGACGATGGGATGGGCGGCCTCGATCGGATCGGCCGCCTCCGCCACCCGCGCGGCGAGGGCGGCGGCGAGTTCGCGGATGCGGGCGTTGTTGAGGAGGTAGAGCGCCTGCGGCGAGACGGTGGAGACGGAGCGCACGACGCAGTTCGGTCCCATCTCGGGATAGTCGAAGGTCTCCAGCATCGTGGGCATCTCGGTGCGGCGGTGGAGGGCGTATAGCGAGCGACGCCATTTCCCGTTCTCCTGCGGCTTCACGAGGACGAGTCCGTCGCGGTCGATCGAGACGGGATCGGGCACCCCGCCGGCGCGTTCGTCGAGCTTGCCGGACACGGCTAGGAGCGCGTCGTGCAGCATCTCGGCATCGAGACGGCGGAGATTCATGCGGGAGAAGAGATGGTTCTCGGGGTCCTTCGCGAGACGATCCTCGTCCACGACACTCGACTGCCGGTAGGCGCGTGAGTTCATGAGGAGGCGGTGCATTTCCTTGACGCTCCAGCCGCTTTCGACGAACCCGACCGCGAGCCAGTCGAGCAGCTCGGGATGGGTCGGACGCGCGCCCTGATTGCCGAAATTCTCGAGGCTGCGCACGATCCCCGCGCCGAAGTGGTGGTGCCAAAGCCGGTTCGCCATCACGCGGGCGGTGAGGGGATGCGAGGGATCGGTGAGCCATTTCGCGAAGGCGAGGCGACGTCCCGTTTTAGGGGTTCCGTCAGGGAAGGGCGGGGTTGCGACAAAGGGCGTTTTTCCATCGGTGAGGACGGCCGGCACTCCGGGGCCGACGAGGCGCGAGGGTTTGTCGTGCTCGCCGCGGCGGAGCAGGTAGGTGGGCGATGGATCGCCGCGATCCCAGAGCGCACGGATCGACGGTGTGGGCGCGAGCTGCGCGCGGAGCCGCTCAAGCTGTGTTTGCATTCCCGCGATGCGTTGGCGCGAGGCGATTACGGCGGCGGGCTGATCGGCATCGGGCACGAGATCGGCGAGCCGGTATTTTTCGACGAGCTGGGCCTGGTGGAGGGTGCGCACGTTCGCCGCCTTTTTCAGGGCGACGAGGGTTTCCTTTTCGTCCGCTTCGGAGATGCCGGGATAGTGCAGGCGCATCAGCTCGCGTTTCGCGGCGGCTTCGGCGGCGGTGAGGCTCTTTCCGAGGGACTCGATTTCCGCCTCCAGAGGTGGGTTTGTCAGGGCGATCCGTTCGAGCTGGGCGGGTGTGGCGGCTTCGAGGCTGCGAGTTTTGAAACTGAGCCAATCGTGCTCGTCCAGCGCTCCCTGGAAGACGGCCTTGAGACGGAAATAATCGCGCTGCGGCAGCGGATCATACTTGTGGGTGTGGCAGCGCGCGCATTCGAGGGTGAGTCCCATCACGCCGGAGCCGAGCACCTTGATGGCGTCGTAGATCACGCCGAGGCGGTCCTCGGTGAAATTCATCGTGCGCGAGCCGGTCTGGTCGACGCCCATGCGGAGGAAACCGGTCGCGACGAGGTTTGCGACCATTTCGTCGGTGATCTCCGCGGCTTTCGTATGATCGATCAGCTCATCGCCGGCGATCTGTTCGAGGAGGAAACGATTGTAGGGTTTGTCCTCGTTGAAGGCCTGCACGACGTAGTCGCGGTACTTCCAGGCGGTCTCACGAATGGGATCGCTCTCGAGCCCGCCCTCGGAATCGGAGTAGCCCGCGACATCGAGCCAGAGGCGGCCCCAGCGTTCGCCATAGCGGGGCGAATCGAGGAGTCGATCGACCAGCTCGGCGAACCAATTCCCGTCGGGGTGATCCTTCCAGTATTGCCACTCTTCCGGGGAAGGGGGCAGTCCGGTGAGGTCGAAGAAGGCGCGTCGGATCAGCGTGTCGCGATCGGCTTCGGGCGCGAAGTCGAGACCGGCTCTGCTGAGCTTCGCGGCGAGGAAGTCATCGACGGAGTTTCCGGTCGCGGGGCGCTGCGGCGGTTGGAAGGCCCAGTGTTTCCGGTCTTCGTCGGAGACGAGGGGATCGGGCTCGCTCGTGGCAATGTCGGGCCGGATGTCCTGCTCGGGCGCGCCCGCGGTGATCCAGTCGCGGAGGAGGGCGAGCTCGTTCGAAGGCGGGCGTTTCACGAAGGACTTCAAAAGCCGCTCCTGCGGCGGACAGGCCTCGCTCTCGATGCGCTGGATTATCCGGCTGGCGTCGGGATCACCCGCGACGAAGGCCGGACCGCTCGCACCGCCATTCCGCATCGAGGCGGGGGTGCGGAGGTCGAGTCCGCCGTCCTGGCGCTGGGCGCCGTGGCAGGCGGTGCAGCGGAGCAACATCACGGGAATGACGTCGTGCTGGTGCGGTGGGGTTTTTGTCAGGGTCGGAGCCGCTTCGCGGAACTCCGCACCTCCGGCGATCCAGGTGTGGATGAATTCGATCTCGTCGTGGGAGAGTTGACCGCCCTTTTTCGGCATCTCGCCCCGATGGACGAGTTCGTAGATGAGGCTTTTCTCCGGCTCGCCCGCGACAAAGACCGGTCCCGACTCGCTGCCGGCGCGCAGTCCGGCGGGGGAGGAGAGATCGAGCTCGCCGCGGCGGGTCGAGGGATTGTGGCATTCGACGCAGCGCGCCTTGAGGAGTGGGGCGACGGTGTCCTCAAAGAGCGGGGCTGCCTGCGCCGGTATGGGCAGGAAACCGGTGAGGCAAAACAAAAGGCGATGGAGGGGAGGACGAGCCATCGAAACCCGGAGTGTAGCGGATTCGGTGCCGTGTGGGACAGGCCGGAATCCGCGCAATGGCGTGAGGCGGATGGAAAGTAGTTCGGCGCTTCGGTGCGCGTGGCGGACGTCGTGCCGGCTGAAGCCGTGGACTACGTTCGATTGGCGAGGCGGGAGGGGAAAGTAGTTCGGCGCTTTAGTGTGTCTTCCGCTGATCTGAAGAAAAGTGTGTTCACGAGAACATTTTTATTTGATCGGGCCCTCATCCGGATCGAGGTTCGCTGCCATGACCTTTGTCGCTTTCGATCCAGATGGCGAGACCCGAAAACATCGACTTCGTTTGCCGCATTGGCGTCAGCGGGGAGTAACCTATTTTGTCACCGCCCGCCTTGTGGACTCGATCCCCGGTGACATCGCGAATGATTGGCGGCGAAGACGTGACCAATGGTTGGCCAACCATGGTTTGGCTTCGACCGATTCCCTGAAGCATGCACCGGAAGAACTCCGCCGGGCCTATCATCGCGAATTCACGGTCAAGTTCCACGAGTTGATCGACGCCGGTCACGGGGAATGTTGGCTCGGACGAGCCGATTGTGCATCAGTTCTGATCAATCGATTCGAAGCAGGGGACGGCACGGCCTACCGGCTCGATGCCTGGTGCATCATGCCGAATCATTTTCATGCGTTGGTTTGCCCGATCGCGAATACCTCGCTCGGGGAAATCCTCCGTCATTGGAAAGGAGGAAGTGCGTGGGAGATCAATCGAATTCTCGGGCGCAAAGGCCCGGTCTGGCAGAAGGAGCCGTTCGACCACATCGTGAGGAGCGGAGCTCAGTTGGAACATTTCCGGCGGTACATCGCCGAGAATCCGGTCAAAGCGGGCTTGAAATCGGGGTTTGTCGTGGGAGGCGGGCGGGCAAAGTAGTCCAGCGCTTCAGCGCGCGAAACGCCCGCCCTGCCGGCTGAAGCCGTGGACGACTTACAATTCTCGGGTCGGGCGGACAAAGTAGTCCAGCGCTTCAGCGCGCAAGGCGCCCGTCCTGCCGGCTGAAGCCGTGGACGACGTTC
>JALRFZ010000434.1 GCA_023253615.1 Verrucomicrobiales bacterium
TTTTACCTTTTACCTTCCCACCTTTTACCGCCCGCAGGGCGCCCTCCATGCGTTTCACGAACCTCGCCGCCCACCCTGACATTGGCGCCAACTCCTATCTTCTCGAGCTCGGCGAGACCCTCCTCGTCCTCGACGCGGGCACGCATCCGAAACACTCCGGCCGCGACACCCTGCCGCTCTACGAAGATCTGCCGCGCGACGTGATCGACGCCATCCTCGTCAGCCATCCGCACCTCGACCACATCGGAGCCCTGCCCGTGCTGATGCGCGAACAGAGCGAAGCGGCCGTCGTCATGAGCGAGCTGACGCGCGAGCACGGCAGTGTCCTCCTGCACAATTCGGTGAACGTGATGAAGGCCCAGCGCGAGGAGCTGAACGAGCCGCTCTACCCGCTCTACACCCACGGCCAGGTCGACGCCTGCGTGCGGCGCTGGATGACCCGCGAGCCGGGCGAACGATTTTCCTTCGGCGATCGCGACCGCGTCTCCGTCGAGTTCTTCCGCGCCGGTCACGTCCTCGGGGCCGTGGGGATGCGGATCGAGGCGAACGGCCACCGCATCTTCTACACCGGCGACGTGCATTTCGAGGATCAGACCGTGACGAAAGGCGCCGCCTTTCCCACCGGGCCGATCGACACCCTCATCATCGAGACGACCCGTGGCGATCACGAACGCGACCCCGCCTACACCCGCGAACGTGAAAAGCGGCGCTTCGCCGAGTCCATCGTCGCGACGATCGAGCGGGGCGGCTCGGTGCTCGTCCCCGTCTTCGCCTTCGGCAAAACGCAGGAACTGCTCTTCATGCTGAAAGAGATCTTCGAGGAAGGTCTCGCCCCTCATCTGCCCGTGCACATCGGCGGGCTCAGCACGAAAATGACCGAGGTCACCGACCGCTTCGCCGATCACCCGGATCGGCTCCATCCCGGCTACCGGCTCCTCGACGACTTCCCCGATCTGCGACGTCTCGCCCGTGGCCGCAAGGAGCCCGACTTTCATCCCGGTGCCATCTACGCCCTTTCCAGCGGCATGATGTCGGAGCACACCGTCTCGCACCGCTTCGCCCGCCGCATCCTCGCCTCGGAACAAAACGCGATCCTCTTTGTCGGCTACGCCGATGACGAAGCGCCCGGCGGTCGCATCCTCGCCGCCGGACAGGGAGGACGCGTCGCCCTCTCCTCCGGATCCGACCACGAGAGCGAGATCCGCTGCGCCGTGGAGCGCTTCGACTTCAGCGGACACGCTCCGCGCGAGCAGCTCGTCGATTACGCGGTGGGCTGCTCCCCCAAGACCGTCATCCTCGTCCACGGCGACGAGGCGGCACGGGGCTGGTTCCTGGAAGAACTCGGAAGAAAGCTGCCCGATGCCCGTGTCGTCATCCCCGCGCCGGGTCAGGCGATCGACTTGTAAGCGGCCTCACCCGCCCACACCGAAGAAAATTCCCGCGATACTCGCCGTCAACAGGCTGGCGATCGTGCCACCGATCATCGCGAGCATGCCCAGCTCCGCGAGCTCGCCCCGGCGTTCGGGAGCGAGCGAACCGATCCCGCCGATCTGGATGCCGATCGAACTGATGTTCGCGAATCCGCAAAGGGCGAAGGTGGCAAGGAAGACCGTCTTGGGAGAAAGCGCAGCGGCTTCTTTCATCTCACCCAGTTCGAGATAGGCGACGAACTCGTTCGAGACGAGACGGATCCCGAGGAGCTGGCCGAATCGCAACATGTCGCCCCACTCCGCTCCGACCGCGGCGGCGACAGGAGCAAAGAGAAATCCCAGCACGGCCTCCATCGACAACTCCGAAAACGTGCCGCCGCTCGCTTTCGCGACAAGGTCATTCAGCCATCCCGTCTCTCCGCCCACTCCGCCGACCCAGCCGAGCACGGCATTCAGCAGGGCGATCAGCGCGACGAAGACGATGAGGATCGCAGCCACATTCAGGGCGAGCCTCAGTCCCTCACTCGTCCCTCCGGCGATCGCATCGAGAAGATTGCGGCCGTGTTTCTCCTTCGGCACGAAGAGATCCTCGCGGATCGTCTCCCGCTCCGGCACGAGGATTTTCGCGACATAGAGCGCGGCCGGCGCGTTCATCATCGAAGCTGTCAGGAGTTGCTTCGCCACCGCCGCCTCGACGAGCGGGTCCCCTCCCCCGAGCGTCAGCACATAGAGCCCGAAGACACTGCCGGCGATCGTCGCCATGCCGCCTGTCATCAGGGCCATCAGCTCCGAGCGCGTCATGCCCCCGAGATACGGCTTCACCACGAGCGGTGCCTCCGTCTGGCCGACGAAGATGTTCGCCGCCGCGGCGAGGCTCTCGGCTCCCGAGAGTTTCATCAGGCGCGACATCACCCAGGCGAAGGCAAAGACGATCCACTGGAGGACGCCGAGATAGTACAAGGCCGACGTCAGCGCCGAGACGAAAAGGATCACCGGCAGCACCTTGAAGGCGAACCCGTATTTCGAGGCATCGACCAGGTCGCCGAACATGAACCTCGCCCCGGCGTCACTGAACCCGAGCAGCTTCACGAACCCCGCCGAGACCGCCTCGACCAATCCGCTGAACGGCGTCGCGAGAATGAGGAAGGCGAGCATCACCTGCAGCAGCAATCCCCCCGCGACCAAGCGCCACGGAATCGCCTTGCGGCTGCGGCTGAGGAGACAACAAATCCCGATGAGCACGGCCGTGCCGGCGAGACCTCTGAGGATTTGTTCGATCATGCCGTCTTGCGGGAGAAATTCTCACAAAACCACCTCCCGGCAGCCCTCCCGCGCGGACCGGAGACAGGCGTCGAGGACGAGTTGCGTTTTCAGCGAAATCTCCGGCCAGTGGGGATCGGGCGTGCCGCCGAGGACGAGTTCGCCGAATTTGCGGAAGAGTTTCGTCTCCTGTGCGGTCGCGTGGCTGTCGGAGTATTCGCGTGTCGCGACCCGGCGCGAGTGGCGCTCCATGTGGAAATGACAGCCCTCGACATTGAAGTGCGCCTGCTCGATCTCGAAGGCGAGTTCGGGTCCGTGGAAAGGCAGCACGAAATCACTCATCTGGATGTGCCCACCCGTGCCGCTGAGATTCACCCATTGCTGGTGCTCGTTCTCGAAGCTGCAATAGAGCGAAGCGGTCACACCACCGCCAAAGGCCAGCTCGGCCGAGAGCGACACGGGCACGCCGTGATGCTCGCGGATCATGCGCGCGGTCACCGACACGGGCATCTCGTAGCCGAGCGCCCAGAGGATGATCCTGGCATTGTACCAACCGAGATCCCCGAGACTGCCGAGCGGCTCGAGGCCGGGATCAAGGCGGATGTTGTCGGTGAAAAATTCCTTGGGAGCGAGGAAGCTGAACTGCGTCGCGATGCGGCGGATCGTGCCGATCGTCCCCGCGTCGAGCTCCTGGCGCAGCGCCGCGAGCCGGTCGTTGTGCATGAACATGACACCGTCCATGAATTGCACGCCGGCCCTGGCGCAGGCTTCGGTGATTTCACGCACCTCGCCGGCATCGGTGCCGCAGGGCTTTTCGCAAAGGACATGTTTCCCCGCCGCGGCCGCCGCGAGGACCCATTCCTTTCTCAGTCCCGTCGGCAGGGGGATGTAGACCGCATCAATGTCGGGTCGGGCGAGCAGGGCGGCATATCCGCCGATCGCTTCCGGTACCGGATCGTGCGCCACCTGGCCCTGGCACTCATCGATGAAAGCGGCGGCTTTTTCCTGCGAGCGGCTCGCCACCGCGACGAGGCGGCCGTTCCCGCTGTGGCGGATCGCTTGCCAATTCTTGCGGGCGATGCCCGCGCCTCCCAAAATGCCCCAGCGGCAGACTCGTTCGTTCATACAAATGGGAGGGAGTGAAGAGGGTCTGCCCGGAAATGCAACCCTCTTCCTTCAGTTGAAGGTGATCCGCACGCCGCGCGAGCGCCAGCCCTGCGTGATCGCCGCCTCCATTTCATCCCAGGTGCGGCCCGCGAGGAGCGGCTCGAAGAGCTGCGGCGGCGTCTTTTCCTCCTTCAGAGCCTTGAGGAAGGCCTTGATGTTGGCGGCATCCTTGTCGCCGTCCATGTGGAAGTAGTAATAGACGATCAGGGCGGCGAGCCCGTAGCTGAGTTGCGCGTTCGCGAGGAAGGAATCGTAGTCTTGGGTGAAGAACTGCTGCAGATCGGGCGCGATGATGTCTTCGCCGAGGGCGCGGCCGCCGTTGCCATCCTCGCCGTAGGCGGTGACGCGGGCTTTCAGTTTGCCGAGATCATCGATGTCGAATTTGCCCGACCGGTAGCCGCTGTTGGCGATGTACTCGGCGAGTCCCTCGGTGAACCATCCGCGCGAACCCGCCGCGTAGTATTCGGCGTCGGTGAGCTGGTGGGTGATCTCGTGGGAAAGGGTCGTGTTCTCCTTGTCGTAATCGACGCTGTAATTGCTGCCGACTTTCTTCACCCCGAGACTGGTCAGCGGCACGAGAATGTCGCCCTCGCCGCCGCGGCTGATGTAGACGCCCGCGGACTCCGGAGGACCGCCCTTCGCGATGTAGGCCTCGCGCGTCTCGAAAAGGTGGATCTTGTGGCGCTCCTTGCGGAAGGGCTTCACCATCCCCAGCGGCAGTTCGCGGCAGACCTGGTTGGTGGCTTCGAAGAGGAGGGAAAAACGCTTCACCACCGAGGCGTTGAGTTTCACGTCGCAGATGAATTCGTAGTGGGGGCTCGCGTAGACATACTCCTTGGCGGCCTCGTCTTCCTTGATCACCTCGATGGTCTGGTCGATGTCGACGGAGACGAGAGCGGGCCAGGGGGCGTCCCAGTTCGGTTTCACCGAGGCGTCACCGGAGGGATCGGTCATGTCGCCTTTCTTCCATTCCTCGATGAATTTCCGGTCTTCGGCGGAGAGGCTCGCGACGGGGACTTCGAAATTCTTTCCCGCCATCTGCAGGACGGCCTTGTCACCCGCGATCTCGACGAGGGTGGCGACGATGGTTTTTCCCGCGCTGTTGGTCCATGAGCGCTCCGTCGCATGCAGGGTCGGGGCGATCCCTCCGAGGAGCAGGGCCAGGAAAAAGGTGGGGGACGTCTTCATCATGGGCCGGAGTGTAGGGGGTGGCGACACGGGGATCAAGCCTGATCCGGGTGATTGATTCCCCGCGGCTCCGGCGGCATCACGTTGCTTCCCGGCCCGTCCATACGTTAGAGCCTGTCCCAAAAGCGGAATCAAAGGCGGGGCTTGAGGTTCAAAAGGAAAAGAGAAAGGCATGAGAGG
>JALRFZ010000443.1 GCA_023253615.1 Verrucomicrobiales bacterium
GTAATCTGGGCGATCCCCCGGAGGACGTCGTCGGACGTTTCTTCGAGCAAGGTGAATTCAGAGCCTTCGATGTCGAGCTTCAACAGATCGACGCGTCCGGAAGGAACCTCACCGAGGATCGATGCGAGCGAACGCATCGAAACTTCGCATCCCGGATGCTCCGTCGCCAAGGAAGAACCGGTAATGCCGCCGGCCTCCGGATTTTCGGAAAAGTGAAAGGTCGCGATGCCGTCGGTGGCGGCAAGGGCCGCATGGATCACTTTCGACCCACCGGGCACGGGAAGCGCCGCGGCCAGATCGGGGTTCGCCTCGATGAGCAGGCACCGACAGCCGTAGCGGCGGGCGAGTTCGCCTGAAAATTCGCCGCGATGGGCTCCGGCATCGACGACAGAAGTTTCAGAATCAAGAACGGTCGTCCAAATCGTGTGGCCTCGTACGCGACGGATGGAGGAAAAGGGATTCATCGATGGCGGCGGGGATGCATCACGAACAGAAGAATGCGATCACGCTGGGCGGGCTCGAGAACGAGCGTCCAAAGTGCCGCGCTGAAAAGCACGGTTGTCACGATGCCGGCGCCGGCAAGAAACGCCCACGGGCTGGCGGTGTCTGCGATGTGCACCAACCCGAAGAGGGCCGCGCACATGCCGCCGAACCAGAGGGCGCAAGGAAGGATTGTATGCCGCAACCACGCCGGAGCGGAATATTCGAGGCGGGCCAACCCGCGCCACGGGACGTACCAGTGATTGGTAAGCGAAAGTGTGACGAGCGTGCCGAGGGCGATGCCAAGCAGACCGAACGTTTTTGCAAAGAGGATGGATAGCCCCAGTTTCAACACCCCGGCAGTGAGGAAAGACCAAGCAAACGGCTCGTCGCCGGTCGCCCGGGAGGCCGTCGAGATGGCATAGGTCTGGGCCTCAAGTGCCTCGCTGATGAGGAAGGCGACGAGCACCGGATATCCGATGAAGTTTCCGGGGCCGAGCCAGAGTTCGAACACGGACTCGCCCGTAAAAAGAAGCACCGCCGCCCCCGCCAACATCACAAGCCAGGCGAATCGCAGATTGCGATCGAGGAGTCGATGGATCTGACGCCGGTCACCTTCCTGCCAGAGATGACTGACAAAGACGCCTGAGGCCGAAGCGAAAGTCACCGCCACGACCGTGAGGTTGTGAACGAGGATCCACGCCGCTCTGTAGGCGGGGAGTTCCGCAGCTCCCTCGCGGGAGGCGATCACGAACTGATCGGTATAGAGAATCAAAGCGCTCCCCAAAGCCGTCAACCAAGCCCGCCACGCCAGCGGCACCATTTCCCCGAACAGATCCCTCCGCCAACGTCCGCGGAGCGAGAAGAGATCGGGTTGTTTGCGCCGGGCGAAGGCGAGGATCGCGGTGCGCTGGAGGACGGCTCCCGCGGCGGCGGTGATGGCGAGGGCGAGGATGCCGCCGCCGCAGAGGGCGACGACGATCTGGGCGACGAGGGTCGCGGCACCGGTGAATGAGGCGATGAGGGCATCCCAACCGACATGACCGACGCCCTGGAGGAGACAGGTCCAGGGCGTCGCCCAGACCATGAGCGCCTGGCTGAGGCAGAGGACGGCCCAGGCGGTCCAGACGGTGGCGAGGGGGATTTCGTCGAGCGTGAGACTGCGGAGGTAGAGAAAACCCAGTCCGAAGGAGATGACGAAGGCGACGAGAGCGAGGACGCGGTAGATCCGGAGCCCGGTGGAGACGAGGTCGGCGATGTCGGTGCGGCTCTCCTCGCCGAGAACGGCGGCGGGATCGGACCCGGATTTGCCTTTCGCGAAGGCGAGCCGACGCGTGAGGGTAACGCCGAAGCCGAAATCGAGGATGCCGAGGACCGCGGCGCTCTGTCCGAGAAGGAGCCAGAGTCCGAGCTCTTCCTTCCCGAGCGTGCGGAAAAGCACCGGCATGAGGACGAGCCCGAGGAGGATCGTCAAGCCGCGGCTGAACCAGGAAGCGGCCGCGCCGAAGAAGATGCGTCGGTGGATGGACACGGAGGGAGGAAGTCGGAGGGGGAGCGCCTCTCGGCGCGGTAAAAGGTAAAA
>JALRFZ010000469.1 GCA_023253615.1 Verrucomicrobiales bacterium
GCGTGGCGGTGGATGATGTGGGCGCAGGCGGTGCCGTGCTCGATCACGTCGATGCCCCGCTCGAGCGGGACGATGGTGGTGCCGCGGAAACGGTCTTCGACGACCTCGTAGTTCGCGACGACCCGCCCGTCGAACACGGGCAGCTCCGAGGCCACCCCGGAATCGAGGATGCCGATCTTCACGCCCTTTCCCGTCCCTGTGGCGAGGCATTCACGGAGGCGCTCCACCGAAAGGACGTCATCAAAGGTCATAGGCCACCCTTTCTCCTTCGATCCCGGCATATTCGCCGATCAGCTCGCCGATGCGGCAGAGCAGCTCGCGCTCGCGCAAGGGCAGGTCGGCGGCGCGCTCCGCCAGCCGGGCGGGCATCCGGTGACGCAGCGCCGCGAGCTCCGCCGCCGTCGGCTCCGGCACGTCCGCGAGCCCGAACTCCTCCGCGTGCGAGGCGATCTCGATCCTCGCGCTGCTGGTGCAGAACCCGACCTGGCGGTGCAGCTTCATCGCCGTGGCATAGACCTCGCCGAAATACCGCGCCATCCGCAGATCCTCGACGGAAAAAGGCGTGCCCTCCTTCTCCGCGGAGCGGTTCACGAAGGTGGCGACCCCGTAGACCCGCTCGTCGTCCACGATGGGCACGGCGAGGAGGAAAGTGGTCTGCGATTTCGCCACCTCATCGACCTTGGCGACCCCGGCGCTCTCGGGCTGGATCTTGGCCATGGCCTGGCGCGTCGTGAAGACGTAGCCGCTGATGGAGCCGTCGATCGGCACGGTGACCTCCCCGTTCCCGAGCACCGGATTCAGCGAGATGAAAAAACGCAGATCGTTCGTTCCCTCGACCGGCACGAGGATCGAGCCCTCGGCGGCGGCGAGAGATCCGCAGGCATCGGCGACGAGCTCGCGCAGCATCGCCGTGGCACCGGCGAGGAGCGTGCCGCTGTGGGCATGGAGGCGGCGGAGGGCATGGGCGGGATCCGGCATGGGACGAGTAAAACACGTCCGCCGGAAAAACGCACCTCTTCCCTGCGCCGTTTTTTCGTGAACCGCTCAGGGTTTCGGACCCATCTCGCGGAAGGGCCACTCGGGCGAGCCGTCGGGATCGACCGCGACGGGCGCCTTGCCGAGACCGAAGTCTTCGGGCTTCAGGTTGCGGCCGGGCCAGAAGGCGGGGTCCTTGATGAAACCGTAGAAGCTCGGATAGAAAGGATCCACGTAGGAGACATCGGCCTTCTCGGGCACTTCGAGCCCGGTGAGGTGGAGGGCGGCATTGACGATGAGACGGCGCAGGTCCTCGCTCACGAGATCGACCGAGGCCCCGGCGGTGGTGCAAAAGGCCTGGCCTTTGGTGGTTCCGTCAGGGGCGGTGTATTCGCGCAGCCAGGCGAGGGCCTGGGTCGGACTGTTCTTCTCCCCTTCGACGGCCTTCGAGGCCGGATCGAGGGTCTCGGTGACGATGCCACGCATCAGAATGGTCTCGCTGCCGGTGAGATTCTTCACGGTGTAGACATCGGAGGGAGCGAAGACATCCTTCACCCCGCGCAGCACCGGATGGGAGGCGTTGGCCTCCTCGATGACGCCGCGGGCGCCTTCCTTCTTGTGGGCCCCGTGGTGGGCGACCCAGGTCTCGCCGAGGATCTTCAGGCCGAAGCCGCCCTTCTGCCAGTCGCCGTAGGTCCAGCCGCCGTCCTCCATCTTGCCGGCGAAGGCGTGGGTGGAGGTGCGCAGACCGATGACCGGCTTGCCGGCATTGAGAAACGCCGTGATCGGCGCGGTCTGGTCGGCGGGCAGATCGCGGAAGCGGGTGAAGATCACGAGCAGGTCGGCGTCCGCGAGGGCTTCGGTGCCGGGGATGTTCTTCTGCTGGTTCGGGTCGATGTGGCCCTTTTCCGGATCGAGGGAGAAAAGAACGGTCGCGTCGAAACCGTGGTGCTGGCTGAGGATCTTCGCGAGCATCGGCAGAGCCTCTTCCGAGCGGTATTCCTCGTCGCCGCAGATGAAGACGATTTTCTTGCCTTTGCCCGGGCCCTCTTTGCCTGCAAGATGCAGACCGGGACCGTCGGCGGCGGAGAGTGGTGGGAGTCCCGCGAGGGCGAGAGCGGAGAGCAATTTCAACGAGGTTTTCATGGGTCGGATGGGGCCGGTTTCCGGCGCGGGGAAGTCTCGACCGGCCCGCCGGGAAAATCCAAGGCGAAATCGCGGCGTGAACGAATCCCGATCACAGTTCCACGATCTTCAGATCCTTGTATTGGACGATGCTGGTGGCGTTGCCGTGGATCTGCACGGCGATCATGCCCTTCGCCTCGATCCCCGGCTCGGTCTCGGTGTAGTCGACCGTCTGCACGCCGTTGAGCCAGAGCCGGATGCGCGGTCCCTCGGCCCGGATGCGGTATTCATTCCACTCGCCGAGCGGCTTCTGGCATTGTGCGAGGACCTCCTTCGAAGGCTGGGCGAGCATCTTCTTCCGGCGGCTCTCGTCGTAGAGCGCGCCATCGTAGCCCGCGCCGAGATCGGCCTGGTAGCCGATCACCTCGTGATGATCGGGGATGCGTTTGGAACGGATCTGCACGCCTCCGTTCACAAAGCCTTCCGTCCCCTCGAGCCTCCACTTCAGGGTCAGTTCGAAGTCTCCGTATTCCTTGGTCGTGGCGAGGAAGTCGTTTTTCTCCTGCTTCTTCCCGAGCGATCCGGCGGTGAGGGCACCGTCCTCGATGCGCCAGACGCTGTCGATGTTGCCCTCCCACCCGGCGAAGGTCTTTCCGTCGAAAAGCGCGACCGGCTCACCGGCGACGGCGGGAAGGAGGAAGGAAAACAGCAGGGCGAGACAGAGGGGGCGTTTCATGGCGCGCATCCTAGACCCAAAGCCCGCCCCGTGTCGAGCACGGGATCGGTCCGTCACCGCGCCGCCGCGTCCTGACCCGAAGGCACCGCGTCCTTCAGGATCTCGTCGAGTTTCGCCCGCATCGCCGCGAGGCGTTCCGGCTCGGTATCGGCGAGATTGGTGGTTTCGCCAGGGTCCTTGGCGAGATCAAACAAGGCGAGCGGCCCGGTTTGTTTCTCCGCCCTGGCCTTGGCCTTGCCTTTGCCTTTGCCCTTGTTTTTCCCCTTGGCTTTGCCCTCGCCGGGCGCGGAGGCGGATCGATCCACGACCAGCTTCCAATCGCCGACCCGCAGGGCCGCCTTGTCGGGTGCCTGGGCGGAGAGGATGTATTCGTGGGGAGAGGCCGCCTGCTCCGTCAGCATGGGCCAGACGTCTTTTCCATCGAGCGGCCGGCTGCCTTCGAGGGTCGCCCCGGCGAGTTTCACGAGGGTGGGATACCAGTCGATGATGTGCATCGGATGGGTGATGCGCTGGCCCGCCGGGATCTTGCCGGGCCAGTTCGCGAAGGCCGCGGCGCGGACGCCGCCCTCCCAGAGGCTGCCCTTGTTGCCCCGCAGGGGCGTGTTGTCACCGGGACGCGGGCCTCCGTTGTCGCTCGAAAAAACGATCAGGGTATTCTCGCGCAGACCGGCCGCGTCGAGGGCATCGGTGATCTGCCCGACCGCCTCATCCACCGCCGCGAGCATCCCGGCCAACTGCCGGCGTGGCCCACTGAGATTGGCATAGGGCTCGAGGTAGGAATCGGGCACCTGCATCGGACTGTGGACGCCGTTGAAAGGCACGTAAAGAAAGAGCGGCC
>JALRFZ010000437.1 GCA_023253615.1 Verrucomicrobiales bacterium
GGCGCCTCGTGCGACGCTCCGTCATCGAAGTGAACGACGGCATCACCACCCTGCGCAATCCGCACCCGCAGAGCGAATTCCTCCGTAGCACCGATGCCTGCTTCCGCCCCGTCGACATGAAGACGGCACCCGATGGCACCCTCTTCATCTGCGACATGTATCGCGGCATCATCCAGGAGGGCAACTGGACCCGCGAAGGCAGCTACCTGCGCAAGGTCATCCTCCAGCACGGCATGGAGAAGATCATCGACCGCGGCCGCATCTGGCGACTCGTGCATGAAACGACGAAGCCGGTGCCCGCGCCGAAGCTGCTCGAGGCCAAGCCCGCTCAACTCGTCGAGACCCTCGCCCACGCCAACGGCTGGCACCGCGACACCGCGCAAAAGCTGCTCGTGCTGAGGCAGGACACCTCCGTCGTTCCCTCGCTCGCGGCGATGGCGACCGAACACGAAAATCCCCTCGCCCGCAACCACGCGCTCTGGACCCTCGAAGGTCTCGGAGCCCTCACCGCCACCCAGGTCCGCGCGGCTTTGAAAGATGGCTCGCCCCTCGTCC
This sequence comes from Verrucomicrobiales bacterium, assembly GCA_023253615.1. Taxonomy (GTDB): domain Bacteria; phylum Verrucomicrobiota; class Verrucomicrobiia; order Verrucomicrobiales; family DEV007; genus Arctic95D-9. The sequence goes on from JALRFZ010000437.1 coordinate 556, forward strand.
GCAAGGCCGGCATCCGTGCCGCCGAGACCCTCGCCGATGAGACCCTGCAGGCCGACATCACCGCCCTCACCGCCGATCCCGACCCCACCGTGCTCCTCCAGGTGCTTCACACCGCGAAGCGGATGAAGTGGAAAGATCACACCGCCCTCATCAAGACCGCGGCGATGGGATCGCCGTCGCTCGGGGTGAAGGAGCAGGCCGCCCAGATGCTGAACAACCAGCTCTCCTTTCCCCGCGAATACAGCAACGCCCAGAAGGACCAGATGCGCCGCGGCCAAGCCATCTACCAGGAGCTCTGTTTCACCTGTCACGGTCTCGACGGCAAAGGCACCGAGATCGCCGGACTGCCCGATGGCTTGACCCTCGCCCCGCCCCTCGGGGCATCGAGGACGGTCATCCAGGGCGATGCCATCGTCCGCGTCCTCCTTCACGGGCTCACCGGACCGATAGACGGCAGGAACTACCAGTCGCAGATGATCCCCATGGGCAACAACTCCGACGAATGGATCGCCGACATCGCCAGCTACGTGCGCAAGAGTTTCGGCAACAACGGCCCCTTCATCGAGAAGAAGGAAGTCGCCAAACTGCGTGCCGAACTCGCCGGCCGCACCTCGCCCTGGACGATCGAAGAGCTGAACCGTTTCAGTCCCCAGCCACTCGCCAACCGTGGCGATTGGAAACTCACCGCCAGCCACAACGAAAAAGAAATCGGCCGGGCCATCGACGGCGATCCCGCGACGCGCTGGGATTCCCGCAGTCCGCAAATCCCCGGGATGTGGATCCAGATCGAGCTGCCCGAGGCCACCGACATGGCCGGCCTCATCCTGGACACCGCGACCTCCCGCGGTGACTGGCCGCGCGGGTGGAAAATCGAACTTTCCCAGGACGGCACCACCTGGGATCCGCCCGTCCTCGAAGGCGCCAGCGAGACCAGCGTCACCGAGTTCCCCTTTCCCAAGATCGAGCGGGCGAAATTCATCCGCATCACCGACACCGGCAAGGTGGATCGGCTCTACTGGTCGATCCACGAACTCCAGGTCCTCGCACCGGCGGAAATCGTTTTGAAATCACTCACCAATCCCTAACAAACCCACCCAACCACCTCCCATGTCCTACTTCCCCGACATCCCGACGATCGCCTACGAAGGCCCCAGGACAAAGAACCGTCTCGCCTTCCGCCATTACAACGCCGACGAACTCGTGGGCGGCCGACCCATGAAGGATCACCTCCGTTTTTCGATGGCCTACTGGCACGCGATGAAGAACACCTCGTGCGACCCCTTCGGCGGCGGCACGCGCCAGCGGCCCTGGGATGACGGCGGCGACTCGGTCGACAATGCGAAGCGCGTCGCCGACGCCGGTTTCGAGTTCATGCAGAAGCTCGGGCTCGGCTTTTACTGCTTCCACGACCGCGACGTCGCTCCGGAGCTCGGCGATCTCCGCGCCAGCAACGCCGCCCTCGACGCCGTCGCCGACCACCTCGGTGATCTCCAGAAAGCCACCGGGATCCAGCTCCTCTGGGGCACCGCCTGCCTCTTCTCGCATCCCCGCTACATGCAGGGCGCGGCCACGAGTCCGGATGCCGGCGTCTATGCCATCGCCGCGGCCCAGGTCAAACAGGCGATGGACGTGACCCATCGTCTCGGCGGCCTCGGCTACACCTTCTGGGGCGGACGCGAGGGATACGCGACCCTTCTCAACACCGACATGAAGCGCGAGCTCGCCAACCTCGCCCATTTCCTCCACATGGCGGTCGATTACAAAAAGAAAATCGGCTTCACCGGCCAGTTCTACATCGAGCCGAAGCCGCGCGAACCCTCCACCCACCAGTAC
>JALRFZ010000520.1 GCA_023253615.1 Verrucomicrobiales bacterium
AAGCTCGATGAAGAAGAGGACGACTTCATGCCGAAGAACGGCAAACCACTCCGCGGGGGCGACCTCTCCAAGATCGAACAATGGATCCGCGAAGGCGCCCTCATCGACGCGGCCAATCCGACCGAGGTGGAGAAGGCGCGGATGGAGGACGTGAAGCTCGCCAATGCCCGCTCCGGCGGCGAGGTCTATTTCCAATGGACCAATACCCAGGGCAAGGTGATCGAGGCGAAATATTCCGGTCTGGAAGGCGATGCGGTGAAGATCACGATGAAGAACGGCAAGAGTTTCGTCGTTCCCCTCACCGGTCTCAGCCCCGAGAGCGCGGCCCTCGCGAAAAAGCTGGGCGGACAGTGATCGCGCGGCGCGACCGCGGGCTTGTCAGGCGCGGCAATTGCCGCTCCATTCGCGGCACAAGCTCCCATGAAACCGCTCTCTCTTTTTCTCTCGCTCGCCCTTCTCGTTTCCCTGCCCGGCACGAGCCGCGCCGGTGATCTGCCGGCCAACGCCCGTGTCGCGGTGATCGGCGACAGCATCACCGAGCAGAAACTCTATTCGAAATACATCGAGTGTTACCTCCTCGCCTGCACGGGACGGGACGACCTCATCGTCTTCCAGTTCGGCTGGAGCGGCGAGCGCGCCGACGGCTTCGCCAACCGTCTCGTCAACGACCTCGCCGTTTTCCATCCCACCGTCGCGACGACCTGCTACGGCATGAACGACGGCAGCTACCAACCCTACAATGACGGCATCGGCGGAGCTTATGAGAAGAACATGACCCGCGTCCTCGAGGGTCTGAAGGCAGCGGGGATCACGACCATTGCCGTGGGATCTCCCGGCGGCGTGGATCCGGATTTCTTCACCCGTCTCGACGGCAAGGTCTACAACGAGACCCTCGCCCGACTCCGCGATATCGCCAAGGGCCTCGCCGAGAAAAACGGACAGCCCTTCGCCAATGTCCACGACACGATGATGGGCGCCCTGCCCAAGTCGAAGGAAGCCAACGGCAAGGAATACGCGCCCTTTGGCGGCGACGGCTTTCACCCTGCCCCGGCCGGTCAGTTGCTGATGGCCCAGGCGTTCCTCAAAGCGCTGGGGATGGATGGGGCGATCGGCACCATCACCGTCGATGCGAAAGGCGCCACCGCGAGCGAAGGTCACCGCGTGATCTCCTCGACCGAGGGAACGATCGAGCTCGAGAGCAGCCGCTGGCCGTTCTGCTTCGACGCCGATCCGAAGAATCCGGGCAGCACCCGCAGCATCCTGCCCTTTACGACTTTCAATGAAGAGCTCAACCGCCTCACCCTCGTCGTGAAGGATCTTTCGAAGGCGAAAGCCAAGGTCACCTGGGGCGCGCAGTCGAAGGAGTTCACGAAAGCGCAGCTCGAAGCCGGGATCAATCTCGCCGCCGAGTTTTCCGCGACGCCCTTTGACGAGCCTTTCATGAAACTCATGGAAGTGGTCGCGACGAAACAGCAATTCGAGACCGCGGCGATCAAGAATCTCGTCACAAATTTCCGCCTCTTCGGTGAAGACACGAAGAGCGATGCCGAGCTCGCCGCCGCCTTCGGGACGGTGCGGAAGAAGGTCGGGGAGAAACATGCCGCGTTTCACGCCTCTGCCCGCACACGGATTCAGCCGGTGAAACACACCGTGAAGGTGGAGCCGGTGCAGTGAGCGGAGCGCGGGCACTCTTGCCCGCATTCCTGTCAACCGGTGCGGGCAGGAGTGCCCGCGCTCCCGTCTCAAAACAGCTCCGTGAGGGCGCGCCCTTGATCGAGCAGTTGGAAGGGCCGCCCCTCGCGGTCGACCGCGGCGAGATCATCGATGCCCATCGCGTCGTAGACGGTGCGGGTCACGTCCGAGGGAGTGAGCGGTTTTTCAGAGGGGTATTCGCCAAAGCGATCGGTCTCGCCGTAGACCTGACCACCGCGCACGCCGCCTCCGGCGAAGAGCACGCTCTGGCAGGCGGTCCAGTGATCCCGCCCCGCGCCCTCGACTCCGCCGGAACGCCGGTCGCCGACGAGCGGTTTGCGACCCATCTCGCTGGAGACGAGCACGAGCGTGTCCTCGAGCAGTCCGCGCTGGTGGAGATCCTCGATCAGCGCCGAATAGGCCCGGTCGAACTCGGGGAGCAGGTCATCCTTCAGGCAATTGAAATTGTTCCCGTGGGTGTCCCAGCCTCCCGCGCTCTTGCATTTGGAATTCAAGGCCGGGTCCTCTTTCCAGAAGACGGTGATGAAGGGCACCTCGGCCTCGACGAGACGACGCGCCATGAGCAGGCTCATGCCATTGATCGTTTGTCCGTAGCGTTCACGCAGGGCGGCCGGTTCATCGGCGAGATCGAAGGCCGATGCGGTCGAGGCCGATGCGAGCAGGGAAAAGGCCTTTTCCTGGAGCCGGTCGACCTGCCCCATCGAGGCGATCTTCTCGAAATCACGGCGGGCGTCATCGAGCGTCTCGAGCAAGACGCGCCGCTCGTCGAGCCGGGCCTTGCCGTCGCCGCTGAGGGAGAGCGAGGGGGCGCGGAACTCGAGCGGCTTCGCGCGGTCGCCATCGAGATAGAAGGGTTCGTGGTCGATCCCGAGTTTCCCGGCGAATTGTCCAGGCCGCGTGTAGGGCAGCTTGCTCGGCATGTGCGGCAGCGAGATCACCGTCGGCAGCGTCTCATGCGGAGGGCGGCGCGATCCGACGACACTGCCCATGAAAGGCCAGTCGCCCGGCTGAGGTTTGCGGTCGTTCCCCTGGGTGCGGAAGGTCTGGTCGGGAATATGGCCGGTGAGGTTGTAATAATAGCCGGCATGGTGGTCGCCGGTGGCCTGCCCGCCATCGGTAACGGACCGGACGATGGCGAGGTGGTGGGCGACTTTCGCCGTCATCGGCAGGTGCTCGCAGAGCTGGATCCCGTCGGCCGAGGTGCCGATGGGGCGGAAGATCGAGCGATAAGCCGAAGGCGCGTCCGGCTTCATGTCCCAGGTGTCGCACTGCGATGCTCCGCCGCAGAGGAAAAACAGGATGGTCGATTTCGCGGGCTTGCGCGGCCCCTTCGCCAAGGCGGCGGAGGAGGCGGAGGCGATGCCCGGACCAAAGCGATAGCCCGCGAAACCCACGGTCGAGGCCACGAGAAAAGAGCGGCGGTTCATTCCCATGGTCGGGGATTCTAGGGCAGATCCCCCGCTCCGGTCACGCCCGGATTGAGCGCCATCGCGCCAGAGGCCGCGACGGAATCCTCTACCGGGCCCTACCTCGCGGCCACCTCTTCCTCTTCCCAACGATGGTAGGCGTCGACGTAGCCGGGACAAGTCGCGACGAGCACCTCGTGCGTGCCATCGCCGCTGACACGGCCGTCTTCCAAAAACAGGATCCGCGGCGCCTGGCGGAGAAGATCGATGCGGTGGGTGACGAGCAGGGTCGTGCCGGCACCTTCGCGGGTCCGTTTCAGGATCGAATCGTGGATGAGCGACTCGCTCTCGGGCTCGACGCTGGCGGTGGGTTCGTCGAGCAGCAGGATGAGCGGCTCGGTGAGGAAGGCCCGGGCGAGACTGAGCCGCTGTCGCTGCCCGCCGGAGAGCTTCACGCCATTCTGCCCGACGCGGGTCTCGTAGCCTTCGGGCAGGGCGAGGATGAAATCGTGCGCGTTGGCGGATCGGGCGGCTGAGACGATCTCGGACTCCGTCGCTCCAGGGCGGCCGTAGCGGAGATTCTCACGCACGGTGCCGTCGAAGAGGTAGTTGTCCTGCCCCACGTAGCCGATGCGGCCGCGAAGGTCCGCGAAAGAAAATTCGCGCACATCGATTCCATCGATGCAGGCGGATCCTGACACGACATCATAAAAGCGCGGGACGAGATTGAGGATGGTGCTCTTGCCGGAACCGCTGCCCCCGGCGAGGGCGACAAATTCGCCGACGCCAATGGTGAAATCAACTCCGCGGAGGATGGGTTTGGCGGGCAGGTAATGGAAGTGGACGTCGCGGAATTCGATCTTCCCCCGGGGATCTCGCCATGGCCGAGGCTCGGCTTTTTCAGTGACAGCGACGGGGGCCTCGAGCAGCTCGAGGACGCGCAGGGCGGCGGCGCGGGCGCGCTGGAGGATGTCGCTGGTCTGGGCGATGGTGCGGATGGGGCTCTGCAAGCGCCACCAGAATCCGCGGTAGGCGAGCAAGGCTCCCAGGGTGAAGAGATCGCTGCCCTTCAGAATCAGCCAGGCCCCGACGCCGAGCATGACGAGGTTGTTGATGAAACCGAAGATGGAAACGACGGGGAAGTAGGTGTTGCGCAGGCGGCTCGCCTTGACGCTCGCCTCGTAGAAAAGTCCGGCACGCCCGTTGAAGTCCGCCTTTTCGGCCTCCTCGCGGGCGAAGGACTGCGTCACCTGCACGCCGGCGAGACGATCCTGCACGAAGGAGCCGATGCGGCCGAGCTTTTGCCGCACACCCTCGTAGATGGACTTCACCCGCAGGTTGTATTTGCGGATGAAGATGAAGGCGAAAGCGAGCGGCAGGATCGAGGCGGCGCCGACGACGGGGCTGATCCACAGCACCATGCCGGCGACGACGACGAAGGTGACGATCTCCTCGAGCAGGCTGGTGAGCCCCTGCAGGACGGAGGCCTCCATCGCATCGACATCGCTGGTGACGCGGGTGACGAGCTCGCCGGTGCTGGTGTCGCGGTGATAGGCGAGCGACTGCGTCTCGAACTTCGCGAACAGCTCGCAGCGGAGATCCCGCACGACGGCTTGTCCCGTCTTTTCCATCAGGTAGGAATGCACCGCGGAGGCGGCGATCCCGACGAGGTAGGAGGCGAACATCACCGCGAGCCAGATGCCGAGCGTCCCGGGAGTCAGGGTCTTTTCGACGAGACCATCGGCGACATAGCCCCACACGAGTGGATGGAAATTCACGAAGGGCACGGAAAAAACGAGCAGTCCGAGCGAAAGGAAGAGCCGCCCGCGATACGGCCCCAGCCGCGTCCAGATGCGGGCGCAGAGTTCGCGGTTGGTGAATGACGGGGTGGCGGACACGGGGAGGATACGAATACACCGATCAAGAGGGCGTGGATGAGTCGGAGAGGTCGAACCAACCATCTCCCCATGCGGCGGTCAGGTTAAACCCTGAAAGAACATCCAATCCGATCAGCACCTCCTGATCCCCCATGCTCCCCGGTGCGGCCAAAGCCTGGATGTCCCCTAGGCAATTGACCATAGTAGGATCCTGGATCGCACCCAGGATCGTCAAGGAAAGGTCGTAATTCAGGCATTCCACCACTTTCGCATTCCCATGTTCGTCGACGGCGCCGACTCCGGTGACATGACAAACGCCCCGATCCACGGCACGAAGATGATGGATCACACGAGGCGAGACGACTGTGATGGATGCACCCGTATCGATCAGCGCAAGAGTTTGAATCTCACGCGGAGGAGGCTCCAACCGCTCCGCCAGCCTTTTCACGGCGTGGGAAGAAAGACCGACCCTGACCGGGACAAGAAGCCGGTTCCCTTCCTCAATCCGATACCTCATTCACTCACCAGCAACGGTTTGAAAGGGCGTGGAGATGCAATGAATCCCCTCGCTTGGTGATTCGATCTGCTTCACAAAAAACACATCCGTTTCGGAAATCGCATATCCTTTCTCCAGGGCCTCGCCATACGAGCGGAAGGTGCCCTTCAAATCCCCTTGGGCGATCAGTGCATAAAAACCGTGGGGACAAGAGGCGCGCAACTGAGGAAGCAAGCGCTCAAAAACCTCCTGATTCTTCTTGTTTTCGGGGTGTTGCGTGAGCGTCATTCGATCCTATTACGATAAGTCCCCTCGTTCAGGATTCAAAGGGAAAACACAATCCGAAAACACCCTCTGCAAAGCGGCGGGATGCCGCTTCTCCTTTACCCTCACCCACGCGCCACGACCCGCACCGGGATCGACTTCGAGCAAGGCGTGTTTGAAATCTCGGCGGTGAGACCGATGGGGACGAGCACATTGAGCTCGGGAAAATACCCGGCCACGGCGCCTTTGGGCAATTCATAGGGCACGGCGAGGAAGCGCTCGGCGACGCGGGCGCGTCCGTCACTCTCGTTGTGCACATCGATCTCGGCGAGGGGTTTCAGGCCACGCTCGGCCATGTCTTCCGGATGCATGAAGAGGACGCGCCGCTCGTTCGCAACGCCTCGGTAGCGGTCGTGGAGGCCGTAGACCGTCGAGTTGAACTGGTCGTGGCTGCGGATCGTCATCAGCATCAGCTCGCCCTCGCGCGGCTTCACGCCTGACAAAACCGCATCGGAGAAATTCGCCTTGCCGGTGGTGGTGAGGAAGTCGCGCTCGCGCGCGGCATTGGGCAGGTAGAAGCCCCCGGGCTGGCGGACGCGTTCGTTGAAGTTCTCGAAGCCCGGCAGGGTTTTCTCGATCCGGTCGCGGACGAGGTCGTTGCTCTTCGCGGTCTCGACGAAAGGAAACTTGGTCCGCGATCCCAGGGTCGCCTCGGCGAGGCGGGCGACGATCATGGTCTCGCTGAGCAGATTCTCCGAGACGGGCGCGAGCGTGCCTTTGCTCTGGTGGACGACGCTCATGGAATTCTCGACGGTGGCGAACTGGATCTCACCGCTCTCGTCGAGATCCTCTTCGCTGCGACCGAGGCAGGGCAGGATCAGGCCGGTGCTCCCGGTGACGACGTGGCTGCGGTTCAGCTTGGTCGAGACGTGCACGGTCAGCGAACAGCGCTGGAGCGCCTCGGCGGTGAAACGGGTGTCGGGGGTGGCCTGGAGGAAGTTGCCGCCCATCGCGAAGAAGACCTTCGCTTCTCCCCGATGCATCGCGAGGATGGAGGCGACGACGTCGTGCCCGTGTTTCCGCGGCGAGGTGAATCCGAATTCGCGGTCGATGGCATCATGGTAGGCCGCCGGCATTTTCTCGAAGATGCCCATGGTGCGGTCGCCCTGCACGTTGCTGTGGCCGCGCACGGGACAGAGTCCGGCACCGGGACGTCCGACGGCACCGAGGAGGAGGTGCAGGTTCACGACCTCGCGGATCGTGGCGACGGCGTTGATGTGCTGGGTGAGGCCCATCGCCCAGCAGGTGATGAGTTTCCGCTCGCCGCGCAGCACGGTCCGGGCGGTCTTTTCGATGTCTTCACGGGACAGTCCGGAGAGCCTTTCGATCGCGTCCCATCCGGTCGCTTCGACCTCCCTGACAAAGGCCTCAAACCCGTGGGTGTGCTCCTCGATGAATGCCCGGTCGAGAACCGTTCCGGGCTCCTTTTCCTCCTCGGCGAGGACCGCTTTGCAAAGGCCGCGGAAGAGGGCGAAATCCCCGTTGATCGAGACCCGCAGGAAGCTCGAGGCGAGCGGGGTGGAGGCGCCCATCATCCCCGCGATCTCCTGGGGATGGGCGAAACCGACGAGGCCGGCCTCCTTCATCGGATTGATCGCCACGATCTCGGCCCCGTTCCGCACCGCGGCCTGCAGGGTCGAGAGCATGCGCGGGTGGTTGGTGCCGGGATTCTGTCCGGCGATGAGGATGGTATCGGCCTCCTCGAGGTCGCGGAGGGTGACGGTCCCCTTCCCCACCCCGAGGGATTCACCGAGGGCGGCGCCGCTCGATTCGTGGCACATGTTCGAGCAGTCGGGCAGGTTGTTCGTGCCGAACATCCTGACAAAGATGCCATAAAGAAACGCGGCCTCGTTGACGGTGCGGCCCGAGGTATAGAAAATCGCCTCGTCGGGAGAGGCGAGGCCGTTCAATTCGGAGGCGATGAGGGCGAATGCCTCGTCCCATCCGATCGGTTCGTAGTGGGTCGCACCGGGACGCAGCACCACGGGATCGGTGATCCTTCCCTGCTGCTCCATCCAGTAATCCGACTCGCGAGAGATTTCGGCGACGGAGTGTTTCGCGAAGAAGGCGGGATCGACACGGCGTTTCGTCGTCTCCGAGGCCAGAGCCTTCGCTCCGTTCTCACAAAACTCCGTGACGGCGCGGTGGTCATCGGGATCGGGCCAGGCACAGGAGGGACAATCAAAACCGTTCGCCTGGTTCAGCTTCGCCATGCCGCGGATCCCGCGGGCGACGCCGGCCTGCGTGAAAACGTGCTTCAGCGAGGAGGCCACCGCGGCGACGCCGGCGGCGTAGTCTTTCGGATCGCCGACCCGGATGCCGGTGAACTCGGCCGGTGGTTCGACCTGCGGGGAATCTGTCAGGACAAGGTTGGGGTCGGACATGGGGGGAAATGGGAGTCGTAAAGCTCGCACCGGAGGCCTGAAAAATCCGGCAGTTTCTGTTCCCAACTCTACGCGCGGCGTACCCTTTCGGGTCACCCTCCCCTCTCTGCCGCGCCTCCGGCACGAAAGATTTCGCCCCGGGCAAATTTTCCCGTGGAAAAACAATCGCATTGTGGAATGATCCCGCGATCGCGCTACCCGGCAGCGGCATGAAAGACGCCTTCCGCGGAGACATGCATCCCCTCCGCACCGCGCCCAGCCCCAGCCGGGAGGCCGCCCTCTCCGCCGCCATGGAACTCACCGTCGAACCTCTCGTTTTCCCCACGCCTCCGGGCGGATGGGGCGACTGCAGCCAATCCCTCGAGGAGTGGAACGAGGCCTACCGCCGTGTCGAGGCTTACTTTTCCGCCCTGCGTGTCGACAACAAACTGTTGTTGAGCTCCCTCGTGTTCAAAATCCTCGGCAAAGTCAGCGACCGTGCCGCCTCGGAGCCCGACCGCCCCCCTGTCGAACTCGCCGCGGAGGAGACCGACCGCCTCCTCGTCCAGTGGTTCCGCCGCGTCCTCGACGGATCGGAGGTCGAGCCGGTCGATCGTCTCTCCGCACGCGGGAGGCTCGCCTTGCTCATGGTGCAGTCGGAGATCCCCTGGCAGCAGCTCTTCCTCAGCGACGACCCCATTCCCGAATCGGTCGCCGCGGCGATGAAGCAGGCCTACCTCCATGCGGATCCCGATTTCCGTTTTGTGGAGATGCGCCCACGCCCCATCGACCTCGGCATCGTCGATGTCGCGAACCGCACCTTCGAGAGCATGGGCACTTGGAAGACCGCCGTGCAATGGCTCCTCTGGCTCGGCTTCGGCACCGTGCTGGCCGCGATCTTCTACCTCACCCGATGAGCGAGACCCATCAGGATCCCGACAAGAGCCACCAGGAACGATCCACCTTCTGGGAGGCCTTCCTCTTCTTCTCTCTCACCCTCGTGCTTTCCGGGGTCGGCGCCTACCTCATGGCCGACTACCTCTGGGACCTCGGCTGGCGCTCGTCCTCGACGGCGTTGTGGTTCCTGTTCTCGATCCTCTTCGGTTACCTCGCCTTCGGCTTCAGCCACGCTTTTTTCGGCTTCATCCTGCGGCGTTTCCGACTGCCTTTCGCCCACATGCCCAAGGTGGACGAGGAGGCCTCGACCCTGCAGGATTTCGACCGCACGCCGCGTGTCGCCATCATCATCCCGGTCTACAACGAGCCGGTCGACCGCGTCTTCGCCGGGATCCGCGCGATCATCGACTCGGTCATGCGCACCTCGCGCGGCGATGCCTTCGATTTTTTCATCCTCTCCGATTCGAACCAGGCCGAGCAATGGGCGATCGAGGAAGGCGCCTGGCTCAATCTGCTGCGCGATCCCAAGGCGCAGGACCGCGTCTTCTACCGCCGCCGCCCTGACAATTACGCCAAAAAGAGCGGCAACGTGGCCGACTTCTGCCGCACCTGGGGCGACCACTACCGCTACATGATCGTCCTCGACGCGGACAGCATCATGACGGGCGAAACGCTCGTGGAGCTCTACCAGCGGATGGAGTCGAATCCCCGCGTCGCCCTCATCCAGACCGCTCCCGCGCTCGTCAACGGCGAGTCTCTCTTCGGCCGGATGCAGCAATTCGCGAACCGCCTTTACGGTCCCGTCTTCATGGAAGGACTCGCCTTCTGGCAACAGAACGGCGGCAACTTCTGGGGGCACAACGCGATCCTCCGCCTGCGCCCCTTCATGGAGCACTGCGACCTGCCGCAGCTCCCCGGCCGCAAGCCTTTCGGCGGGCACATCCTCTCGCACGACTTCGTGGAGGCCGGCCTGCTGCGACGCGCCGGATGGGAGGTCTGGCTCGCCCACGATCTCGAGGGCAGCTACGAGGAAGGGCCGCAGAGCCTCATCGATTCCGCGATCCGCGACCGGCGCTGGTGCCAGGGGAATCTCCAGCACAGCCTCCTCCTCTTCGCCCGCGGCCTCCGCGGCAAGACGCGCGTCCACCTCGCCAACGGCATCCTCGGCTACGTCGCCTCGCCGCTCTGGCTGCTCTTCATGATCATTGCCTTCTGGCGCGGCTACTCCGAGGGCCCCGGGGCTTTCGTCGCCAACGGCACCGGTCCGCAGGCTCTCGCCGTGTTCGTCCTCACGATGGTGCTCCTCTTCGCGCCGAAGCTCCTCTGCCTGCTCGACCTCGCCTTCGACCGGCAGCGCCGGCGCGCTTTCGGCGGGATCCTCAACGCCGCCACCGGTGCCTTCGTGGAGACACTTTTCTCGGCTTTGATCGCTCCGGTGATGATGCTCTTCCACACCCGTTTCGTGATCTGGAACATCATCGGCAAAACGGTGGGTTGGAATGCCCAGCGCCGCGGCGCCCAGGGCACCTCTTGGGATGAGGCGATCTCGGTGCACGGCATCCAGACTCTCGTGGGGGTGGGGCTCGGGCTCTTTACCGCGTTCACGAATTTCACCCTCTTCGCATGGCTCGCTCCGGTCCTCGCCGGCCTGTGGTTCAGCATACCCCTCTCCGTGTGGACGAGCCGGCTCGAACTCGGGATGCACGCGAGACGCGAGAAGCTCTTCCTCGTGCCGGAAGAGTCGTCGCCCCCGCGCGAAGTCCTCGAGGCCGTGAACCCTCCCGCCGAATCCGACGCGCGCCCCTGTCGCGGCATCACCGCGGCCGTGCTCGACCCCTTCCTCAACGCCGTCCACGTCTCCTTGCTGCGCCGCAACCGCCGCCGTCTCATGACGGGACAGAAGGTCTATGGTGCCACCGCCGGCGCGGTCATTCCCACCGCAGGGGAGTCGCGCGCCCGCCGTCTCCTCGCCGAAAAGCTCCTCCGCGAAGGCCCCCGGACCCTCGACAACACCGAAACGCTCTCGGTGCTTTCCGATATCGACAGCATGCTCTGGCTCCATCGCCAGGCCTGGCTGCGCCCGAACAAGGACCTCGCCCCCTGGTGGCAGAAAGCCATCCGCGAGACGTCTTCGGCGGTGTGATCCGGGCGTCGCGGGCGTTCGCCCGGGTGGCCGCACGCGCGTCACGGCACCGGCGATTTCTCGCATGCCGATGCTTCAAGAAGCTCCAGGCTTCAAGCTTGTCTTTCAAGTTGTTTCTCAAACGCAACTTTTCCGTCCGCGGTGGAAAACGTTTGCCTAACCGCATCCAATTTCCATCCCAACACACGACAAGAATCGTCTCCATCGTCCATTGATAATGAATCCTTTATATTCGAACAACCCTTGACATCGCGGTGCTGCGGCATGTTTTCCATGCCAACAGCCCTCTTTGCCAACCGCCTTTGTTCCGCCCTGCCTTGGAAAAGCGCCCGACTCGTGCGCCTCTCGTATCTCATCGTCGCCATGCTCCGCCATCGCACCGTCAACGTCGTGAAGCTCTCCGCCGAGGCCGCGGGCCTCCGCTCGCTCAACGAAATCGTGCGGGGCAGCCGCAGTTGATCCGAACCGACGACAGCGAGGCATCCGGCCGCGACCGGAGGGCCGGATGCCTCCTCCTTCGATCTCCCATCCCCTCGCGCCATCGCGCAAGAAATGCGCTGAGTTCCGCATTTACCATCGGAGGCAAAACCGGTAGAATTCCGCAATGCCCCTCCGATCCCTCCTTGCCCTCTCCGCGATCGTCGCCTTGTCCAGCCTCGCCGCCTCGCGCGCCCAGGATGCCGCGGCCGGCCCGAAACCGGTCGTGCCCCTTGGAAAAGCCGACGCCGGGCAGGCCGTCTTCGTCACCAAAGGCTGCCACCAATGCCACAGCGCCGGCACGACGAAGCTCCCTCCCGTGGATCTCGCCCCACGCCTCGTCATCGAACTCGGCGGCGACGTCCACTCGAAGTGGACGCGCGACGACTACGCCCGCGCCATCATGGATCCGAACCACCTCGTCTCGGAGGACTACAAGATCGCGATGATCCGGCTCGGCGATCATTTCAAGGCGGAGAATTCGCCCATGCCGACCTTCGCCGATGTCCTCCGCGTCAGCGAACTGATCGACCTCGTCACCTTCCTCGACAGCCTCAACGATTGAACCCCGACCCCGTTTCCACCATGATCCACCGCCGCGATTTTCTCCGCCGTTCCCTCTATTCGGGTGCCGCCCTCGCCTCACACCCCGTGATCGGGGCCGAATCGGCCGCCACCGCCACCGCACCGGCCGCGACCTCCGAGACGCTCGTGAAGACGCTCCATGATTCCCTCACGGAAGAACAGCGCCAGGCTCTCGTCTTTGATTTCGGGAATCCCTTGCGCACGAGGATCTCGAACAACTGGCACATCACCGACCAGCGCATCGGCAGCTTTCTCAACGCCGACCAGAATACGATGGTGCGCGAGATTTTCCTCAAGGCCCACAGCGAGGAGTATGCGGAGACGGTCATCAAGCAGGTCGAGCACGACAGTGGACGCGCCGGATTCGGCGACTCGTCGATCGCCATCTTCGGCGAGCCCGGCACTGGGAAATTCCAGTTCGTCCTCACCGGGCGTCACTGCACCCGTCGCATCGACGGAGATTCGGTCGCGGGCAAGGCCTTCGGTGGGCCGATTTTCTACGGACACGCAGCCGACGGCTTCAACGAAGGTCCCGATCACCAAGGCAACGCCTATTGGTATCAGGCCCAATCGGCAAACAAGGTGTTCCAGATGCTCGACGGCAAACAACGGGAAGCCGCCCTCGCCCCGAAGGAAGCGCCCGACAACGCCTCCACGATCCAGTTGAAACGACAGGCCGGTGATCTGCCGGGCTTGTCCTTCGCCGACATGACCTCCGATCAAAGGGAGGGCGTGCGCGGCGTGCTGAAGGATCTCCTCATGCCCTTCCGCGAAGCCGACCGCGAGGAATCGATGAAGCTGATCGAAAAGGCGGGCATCGACGACCTTCATCTCGTCTTCTACCAATCCGGCGACATCGGCAACGACGGCGTCTGGGACAACTGGCGTCTCGAGGGGCCGCACATGGTCTGGTATTTCCGCGGTGCGCCCCACGTCCATACGTGGGTCCACATCTCCGATCCCGAGACGCCTCGCGAGCCGCGGGCGTGAATCGGCCGGAGCTCCTGGATGGGTTAATCCAATCTCCAGCGTTTGACAGTGTTGGTCATCTTAGCTAACTTGAATCCATGCAGGTGACCATCCACGAGGCAAAAACGCAACTCTCCCGGTTAATCGCCGCAATGGAACGAGGGGAGGAAGTCGTGATTTCCCGTCGCGACAAGCCCGTCGCCCGCCTCGTCCCCGCGGAGATGGGAAAGTCGAAACGCCGGATCGGATTTCTCGCCGGCAAGATGCCTCTCGAGGCGGTGGACCGACTGACTTCGGATCCCGCCATGGATGCGGAGATCGAGAGCAACTTTTTGGAAAGCGTCGAATCGCTTGATTCGTGAAGGCGTTTCTTCTCGATACCAACGCCCTGCTGCGGTTCGCCTATCATCCGGCCCGCCTTACCGTCCGTGCCATCGCCGCCTTCGAGGAAGCCGACTCCTTGCGATATTCGATCGTCAATTTCCGGGAAATCGGGTTGAAGCTTTCCAGCGGAGGATTTCATGATCTGGCGATCCCCGGCGACTGGGAGAAAGATCTGGTCGCGAGCTTGTTTGAACAAGGCATCAGCGAACTGGCCATCACGCCCCGCCATTGCCGCCGGGTTCAGGAACTCCCCTTCCATCACAAGGATCCCTTCGACCGGATGCTCATCGCCCAAGCCCTCGTCGAGGGACTCGACTTGATCGGCAGCGACGCCCAGTTCGACGACTATGGGGTGCGACGGGTTTGGTGAGGAGGGGGCGGGCGCCTCGTCCGCGTAGTGACGCCCCCGCCCGGGCGCGATCGCGGTTGACACCCTTCCCGCATCGCTTAAAGTTGCGCGCCTCAGCGTCGAGGCTGTCTTTTGCCGTTCGCCCCCGCACGGTCGCAGCCCGCCCTCTCCTCCGACGGGCCGCTTTGTCTTTTTCCCTGCGCTTTTATCTCCAAGACCAACCACCTGGATCCAAACAAAAAAACCATGGCTAAGAAGCAGACCGCCAAGAAACCCGTCGCGAAGAAATCCGCGGCGAAGAAATCCGCCCCCGTGAAAAAGGCTCCCGCCAAGAAAGTCGCGGCGAAGAAAGCCGCAGCAAAACAACCCGCTGCCAAAAAGGCTCCCGCCAAGAAAGTCGTGGCCAAAGCTCCTGCCGCGAAAGCCGGCAAGTCCACCAAATACGTCTACACCTGGGGTGCCGGCAAAGCTGACGGCAACGGCGGCATGAAGGCCCTCCTCGGCGGCAAGGGCGCGAACCTCGCCGAGATGACCCGCATCGGTCTGCCCGTGCCTCCCGGATTCACCATCACCACCGAGGTCTGCACGTATTACTACGCCAACAAGAAGACCTACCCCGCCCAGCTCCAGGCCCAGATGGAAGCGGCCGTGAAGAACATGGAGAAGATCATGGGTTACAAGTTCGGCGACGCCGAAGGTTTCCCCCTCCTCGTGGCGGTCCGCTCCGGCGCCCGCGACTCCATGCCGGGCATGATGGACACGATCCTCAACCTCGGTCTCAACGACAAGACCGTCATCGCCCTCGAGAAGGCGACCCAGAATCCCCGTTTCGCCTGGGATTGTTACCGCCGCTTCATCCAGATGTACGGCGACGTCGTCCTCGGCGTGCAGAAGCGCGAAGGCGAGGACCACGAGCCCTTCGAAGTCGTCATCGAAGAATTCAAGCACAAGAAGTATCACAAGGACATCGTCGACAGCGACCTGACCGCCGATGACCAGAAGGAGCTCGTGAAGCGCTTCAAGCAGCTCGTCAAGGACCGCACCGGCAAGACCTTCCCCGACAGCCCCTGGGATCAGCTCCGTGGTGCCGCCGGCGCCGTGTTCGGTTCGTGGATGAACGACCGCGCCATCGTCTACCGCCGCAAGTACAACATCCCCGCCG